>JBJENT010000207.1:0-35946 GCA_051880335.1 Lachnospiraceae bacterium | reverse complement strand
GGCCTGTGTGCGCTGGAGCATCTACAAAATGCGACAGGAAAGGATAAAAAATTATGGAAGAAAAGAGTGTTTCCAGATTAAAAACCAAGAAAACTCCGGATGAAGTTATTGAGCTGATCGTGGTTATCATGCTCGGTGTTACTGCACTGTTCACCGCATGGGGCAGCTGGATTGGCAGCTTACACGGAGGAAATCAGGCTACCAGCTATACTACCAGTAACAATCTCGCCTCCGAAGGCAACTCTGAATACAATGCAGGTATTCAGCAGATGAATCAGGATATGCTGTTGTGGAATGACATCAGTGACATGCAGATGGAGATTTCTTTTGCTTTGGATAACGGAGATGACTCTACTGTAGAAAAAGTTTGCTACCAGCTTTTCTACAAACTGGACGAAAATCTATCGGAGCGTATGGCTGAGGCGATCGGCTGGAACTATGTTATGAGTGAAGAGGAATACAACGATCCGGTGGGAACTGTACTGGCATGGATGGAGAGCGACGAAGCATACAGTTCGCCCTTCTTTGACGAAGATTACGTTGCTGAATACATAGAAATAGCCAACGATTTACTGGCTGAGTCACAGGAAGCCTTGGAAAATGGTAAAGAAGCCAATGCCAACGGTGATGCCTATGGTCTGGTTACAGTAATCTACAGTGTGGTTCTGTTCCTTTTGGGTATTGTCAGCAGTTTTAACAATACCAGAAACAAACAGGTTATTGTGATCGTCTCTCTGGTTGCATTCCTGTTTGCCACAATTTATATGTTTACAATCCCTATGCCTACGGGTTTTGACATTGCCAGCTTTTTCGGCAAATCTTGATCTGTAAGCCCGGCATGAGAACCTAAATGCGTTGAAGAGGCACAGACGGCTGCAATACAAATGTCTGTGCCTTTTGCTATGAAAGTAAAATACAGGAGTAACTCAGACTATGAAAAAGGTAGAAAAATTTGTAGAAAGTCATTTGTTCCAAAACTTTATTTTGGCTGTAATTGTGTTAAATGCAATAATCATGGGTATTATGACTGCCCAGAACCTGCCAGTAGGTATACAACAGGCAATGACCATTCTGGATGCTATTTGTTTGTGGATTTTTATTGCAGAGCTGTTGATAAAACTCGTTGTTTACCGTCTTCGGTTTTTCTGTAGTGGTTGGAATCTGTTCGATTTGGCGGTAGTGGCCCTGTCACTCTTTCCCACGTTCGGCTTTTTTTCTATCTTCCGTATATTCCGCATCTTCCGGGTACTGCGCTCACTGAAAGCGCTTAAAACCCTCCGGGCCTTTCGGATGGTATCAAGTTTGAAAAATCTGCGAATTATCGTTGATGCCATCGGAAGCTCAGTTCCCGGCATTTGCTGGAGCGGAATGCTGTTGTTACTTGTTTATTATATTTTCTCTATTATGGGAACCACGCTGTTCGGCCCTCAGTTTCCGGATTGGTTTGGCTCTATTGGCAAGAGCTTCTATACTCTGTTCCAGGTGATGACGCTGGAGAGCTGGTCTATGGGAATCTCACGACCGGTGATGGAAGTGTTTTCCTGGGCATGGCTCTATTTTGTGCCATTTGTGCTGTGTACCTCCTTTTTGATCATGAACGTGGTGGTGGGTATTGTGGTCAATGCTATCAGTGAGGTAAGCGAGAGTCAGGCAAAAGAGGAGCGAGAAACATTGGAAGAAGATGTACAGTCGCAGCTGCAAAAAGAACTGGCAAGTTTGCGGAAGCAGCTTTTACATGTAGAAAATCTTCTTGACCAACAGGAAATAGAGGGAAAATGACTTATTGTTACAAGTTATGACATCTGTGTTGAGACAGAAACAGAAAAAGTATAAAATAGTATTGATATATTTAGTTGATATACAAAAGAACGAGGTGTGAATCGACATGGTGAAAATAGCATTTTGCGACGATGACCTTTCCGTGCTGAATGAGCTTCGTACACTTCTTGATCAATATCGTGTGGCGCGTAATTGTGTAATCGATTATGTGATTTTCAATAGTCCGTTGAATTTATTGGCAGAAATTGAACGGGGTGTCCGATTTGATATCCTGTTTCTGGATGTGCTGATGCCGGGGGAAAATGGGATTGATGCCGCAGCAGAAATCCGAAATTATGACAGCAATGTTAAAATTATTTTTTTGACTTCCTCCTCTGAATTTGCAGTGCAGTCCTATATGGTAGGCGCTTATTTTTATCAGCTCAAACCCATCTGGGAGGAGAGCTTTTTTCGTCTGATGGACTCTGTTCTTTCTCAGTGTGAAAAGGAGCAGACTAACAGCTTGATTCTACGATGCAAAACCGGAATCACACGCATTGAATTAAGACAATTGGAATATTGTGAAGTAATACATCGAACTTTGATGATTCATTTAAGTACAGGAAAAGTGTTGGAAAGTATCGGCAGTCTGGATGAACTGTGCAAACAACTTATGCATGACAGCAGATTTCTGCGTCCGCATCGCTCTTTCCTGGTGAATCTGGAATTCGTGCAAAACATTTCCTATCGTGCCGTTATCATGTCTTGCCTGGCAGAAATTCCAATTCCCCGGGGTAAGTACAATGAGGTTAAAAATGCATTTTTGGAATATGCGTTTCAGAACAGGTAGGTAATGATATGAGTTTATGGTTTTCTTTTTTTAATAATATTTCGGTGACCTTCTTCGGAAGTGTGCTTTCTGCATCATTCTGCGATGCGTTAAATACTCGAAGGAAACGTCGTATTTTTATATGCAGTATGGCGCTGCTTCCTCTGCTTCAGGGGATAGTGTATTATCATTGGGATCCTGACTTTATGAGGAAAATATATCCTCTTGTTGTTCATTTTCCGCTATGGTTGATGCTTTACCTCATGACCGGAAGACTTTTATGGCCTTTATTCTCCGTTCTTTTTGCTTACCTATGCTGCGAACTGCGGCGGTGGATTGCGTTACTTACGGTAGCAATATTTTCCGGCGGACAGATAATGCATGATATGGTTGAGCTACTCATCACATTGCCCTTGCTTCTGATCTTACTGTATTTTGCTTCTCCTGTAGTCAGGCAGCTATCCGGGTATTCTGCTAAAATTCAATGCCAGTTCGGTGTGATTCCCGCATTGTACTATGCCTTTGACTATTTTACCTGTGTATACACAGATCTTCTCTTCCGCGGAGACCCTGTTGTGGTGGAGTTCATGCCCTTTGTCTGCTGTTTGGCATATCTGGCGTTTCTGCTGTACAATTCCGAAAAAGAATGGAAGCACAGTCAGCTCCAGCAGATACAAAAAGGTCTCGATCTCCAGCTGGATCAGGCCGTCCGTGAAATCAATGGGTTGCGGGAATCTCAGGCCTTGACCCGTCAATATCGTCATGATATGCGCCATCATCTACAATATCTGTCTGCCTGCATCAAAAATGGTCAGGGAGAACAGGCACAGGAGTATATTTCCGGAATCTGCAAGGAGATTGAAGCTCAGAATGTACTGTGCTACTGCGAAAACGAAACAGCAAATCTGATTCTCTCTTCCTTTTTTGGAAGGGCAGAAAAAGATGGCATTGGTATGAATGTTCAGGCATCGCTTCCTGCATTTACCATGGTATCAGAACGTGATCTGTGTGTTCTTCTCTCCAATGCACTGGAGAATGCACTTCATGCCTGTCAGTCTCTTACTGCTGAGGGAAAAGCCTGTATAATCGATGTGCAGCTTTATGAAAAAAATAATAAGCTTTTTCTTCAGGTGACAAATCCCTGTGAAAAGCCGGTTCGCTTTGAAAAGGGAATTCCGGTGTCCGACCGGGAAGGACACGGAATCGGTGTGCAAAGCATATGCGCCATTGTGCAGCGATATAGAGGGATTTATCATTTCTCAGTGGAGAACGGAAAGTTTATTCTACGTCTATCTCTTTAAGTGTAGGATTGATGTCGATTCAATACATTTTCGGTACGATTCATGCAACATGCCTCCGTTTAGTACCGTAAAAGATTACAATGTGTACAAGTCAAGCGACTAAATACAAATGACGGAGGTATGATTTATGAGTAAAACAAAAGCAATCTTGATTACATTCTTTTTAGGAGGTTTAGGAGTTCATCGTTTCATGGCAGGTAAAACCGGTACCGGTGTCATCTGGCTTTTAACCGGTGGCTGTCTGGGTATCGGTTGGCTGATTGATTTGATTAAGGTCTGCACCGGCAATTTTGAGAGAAAAGATGGTACTCCTTGGATTACTGAATAAGGAAGATAAGATTGGGGCAGATGCGAAATGTCGTATCTGCCCCTTTGTAGATTAAGAGAGGAAACAATTTATGGGATATATTATCATTGGTGCTATCATAGCATTTTTGATTATATGGATTATTTCTGTCCAGCGAAAACTGGTCGGTATGGACGAAAATATCAATAATGCGATGAGCCAGATAGGCGTACAATTATCTTCCCGTTTTGATGCACTGACTGCATTGCTGGACTTGACAAAAGGGTATGCAGCCCATGAATCTCAAACGCTGATTGAGACAATCAAGTCTCGTCGTAGTGTTATTACTGCCACTTCCACACCGGAAGATGTTCTGAGGCAGGAGGGGATTATTTCGGAGGCACTGGGCCGTATTTCCATGGTGGCAGAGCAGTACCCGGAACTGAAAGCGAATGAAAATTATGCTAAGTGCATGAATGCTGTGGATAGTTATGAAAAAATGGTACGTACCAGCTGCCTCATTTATAACGACAGCGTGACCAAATTAAACCGTGAACTTCGAATGTTTCCCACTTCTCTGATAGGAGGTGTACTTGGCTTTCATCAAAGAGATTATCTGGAAACAGAAGAAGAAAAACAATAAGGAAACATCAGGAGGAAAAGTATGGGATTATTCGGAAAAAAAGAAGCCTGTCCGGTCTGTGGCGGGGAAGTGAAAGGATTATTCTTAGTTAAAATCAGCAATAAGCAGACTCTTTGTAAGGATTGCTCCAAACGGGTGTCTATGTGTGAGGAACTATTGAAAAATGCAACACCTGAATTTATTCAGGAGCACTTTGTTTACCGCCAGAAAAACGCGGAGAAATATAACGAACTGCACTGGGATGTAAAGTATGAGGATATTCCTGATATCAAGGTGGGAATAGACCCTGGAGCAGGATTTTTCTATCTGATTCATAATAAACTGCAGGACGAGGACAATCCGGTAGTATTTTCTTTTAGCCAGATCACCGGCTACGAACTGTATCGTCTCAACAAAAAGGTAGATGATGCGGATACGCCGGGCGATACAGCACTGGAAAGCGGGTTATCTGTGCTCAGCGGTATTGCAGGTCTGGCAAAGGATAAAAATAATGTTGATTATTTCAAACTGAAGCTGACTACGACAGATCCTTACTGGCCGGAGCTGGAACTGAAGATTACGTTCCTTTCCGACAAGCTGTATAGCAGAATTGGCTGGGCTGGTTTTGACGGACAGCTGAAGGCGGTTTGTCAGATGTTTAAACATATTATTCGAAAAGAGCCTGTTATTATTTCATAAGTAGGGAGAAAACAAATGAAAAAAAAACTTTTATCACTGTTTCTGGTTTTGATGATGCTCCCGTCTCTTACCGCCTGTGGAGAGGAAGAGATTGGAGAAATAACAGATAATGGAATTGTCGGAAAGACAGAAAATACATTAGTTGAAAGTGAAAATGCATCTTCCTCTAACGCAGCGGAAGATGGTAGCTGGGCTGTGTACTGGTATCTTTGCGGTAGTGATCTGGAGACCAACGGCGGGTTTGCAACCATCGACCTTGTCGAGATGATGGAAGTACAGCTTCCCGAAAATGTTAATGTGATAATTCAGACCGGTGGTGCTGCTGTCTGGCAGAATGAATATATGGATCCAGATAAGCTGCAACGTTGGCTTTATAACAGTGAGGGCCTGCAGCTGCTGGAGGAGCAGGAAACAACCAATATGGGTGATGCCCAGACGCTGTATGACTTCCTGGCATTTGCCAATGCCAATTATCCGGCAGAAAAGGTTGCAGTGACTTTCTGGAATCACGGTGGAGGGTCTGTGAACGGTGCAGCCTTTGATGAAATCCATGATCTGGATTCACTGGATCTGGCTGAAATGTATCAGGCTTTTGATGCAATCTGGCCCGCAAATACAGAAGATCCGGCATTGGAACTGGTTGGCTTTGATACTTGTCTGATGGCTACCGTAGATGTAGCAGCTGTGTTTCAGAACTTTGCCAGATATCTGGTGGCTTCTGAGGAAGTGGAGCCGGGTAACGGATGGTATTATTCCGGCTGGCTTGGTGCACTGGCAGAAAATCCGGACATGAACGGTGAAGAATTGGGCATTGCAATCTGTAATTCCTATTATGAAGGTTGTGAAGCTGTGGGAACACAGGATCAGACAACTTTGTCTGTGACTAATCTGACAAAGCTGACTCCACTGCTGGAGGCATATGAGTCTTTTGGTCAGGAAGCATTTGTGACTGCATCAGAAGATCCCGGCTTTTTTGCTGAACTGGGGCGTGCAGCTGCTCAGAGTGAGAATTACGGTGGCAACACCCGTGAACAGGGCTATACCAACATGGTAGACCTGGGGCATCTTGCCCGCCAGACTGCATGGGTACTGCCTTCGGCCCAGAGTGTTTGTGATGCATTGGAGGAATGTGTGGTATATCAGGTGGGCGGTGTGTATCGTTCCGAAGCGACGGGCTTAAGCTGCTACTATTCCTACAATGGCGATATTGATGATTTCAATGGTTATATCAACATGGGTACGGGCATTGCTTTCAAGCATCTCTATGCCTACGGTCTCACCGGCGAATTGGCAGAGGGCGGCGCAGAATATCTGGCCTCTCTGGACATCCAGGAATTGCCGGAAGTCATTACTCTGACTGATATGAACTGGGATGGAGCACCGCTGGATGTGGATGACGAGGGTACTGCTTTCCTGACGCTTGGAGCAGAAGCATATGATATTTTGGCAGGTATCGGTTTTTCTCTGTTTTATGTGGACGAGGAAAATGACCAGATGATGCTGCTTGGCACGGACAATGATTTGAATGCGGATTGGGATAACGGTGTATTTTATGACAATTTCCGGGGTGTCTGGGGCGCCATTGACGGTCACCTGGTTTATATGGAACTATCCTTTGAGGGAGAAGATTATAATCTGTATTCCGTACCGATTCTGCTCAACGAGGAAGAGTATAATCTGCAGGTAGCATACGATTTTACTGCAGAAGAATGGACAATCATCGGAGCAAGTCAGGGGCTGGATGAATCTGGTATGGCCAGCAAGGAACTACGCCTTTTGGAAGAAGGAGATGTGATTACTACCATCTGGCAGATGGCTTCTTACAGCGGAGATGATGACTTTGAAATGTATGCTGCAGAGGAACTGACAGTGACAGCAGATACTGCTTTTGGGGAAGCTCCTTTGTATGATGGAAGCTACTCCATGGTTTTTGAGATGTGGGATGCAGCAGGTAACTACGCATATTCAGATCCGGTTACCTTTGATTGTACCGATGGTGAGATTATTACAACGGTATACGAAGATTAAAGAGCGCATAGATATAATGAAAGGATACAAAATGGCAGAGGAAAAATACCTCTGCCATTTTACGATATGAAAATTTTGTTTCTACAAATGCTGTAATTAGAGTTATAATATTTGTTATCTACAATACAGGATTAAAGTATTTGAAAAAAGATATGGAGGCAGCTTAAATGGGAAAAATTATGCCGGAAATCGCTGAGAGGCGGAGCGTAAGAAAATATAAAGATATCGATGTGTCAGATGCAGATATAGAGCTTTTGTTAGAAGCAGCAAGACTGGCCCCTTCGGGGAGTAACACTCAGCCGGGACGATATATGATTGTCCGGGATGAGGAAACGAAGAAAAAAATCGTGCAGGCCGATCATAACCAGAATTGGATGCTTCAGGCACCGGTTTTCCTGGTATGTCTTGCAGATATCACAGGTCGTATTCCGGATAGTAGTGATTTAGAACTTTCTGAAAAAACAGAAAATTATGAGTTAAAACAGATTATCAGGGATTCTGCAATTGCCATAACACAGATACTATTGCAGGCACAGCATATGGGTTTATCTACCTGCTGGACAGGCTGGTATGAACAGGAAGAAATGAAAAAAGTGTTACAACTTCCGGGAAATTTCTATGTAAATGGTATTATTACAGTAGGTTATGGAGAGGAAAGTCCTGGACCCAGACCGCGTAAAAATATGCAAGAAATTATAATAAAAGAATAATGTTACATATTATTAAAAGTCGATAGACTAATGTGATTGAAAAAATTGGAAGTGGCTGTCACTCTAACTTTAGAGCGACAGCCACTTTATTATACAGTAGTTGTGAGAATTAAAGAACCACCATGTACGGATCGTATGCATAATAGTATACGAGAGCGGCCAATCGTTAATGCTTAGAATTTATGATATTACATAAATCACATCTTAAATCTCCGTTATCATCCACAAAGGCATGAGTTTCACAATAGCGACCACAGGTTTCACACTTTTTATCGTCGTTACTATCTACATATTCGTGTTCACGGAAATATAAATGGCAGATATCACAGGATCCATCTTCATTTTTATCGAGATGCTCTTCTTTTGGGAATGAGTAATGAAGCATTCGGCATTCAGAACATCTGTATACATCGAGGTTAAATATCGCTGTTTCAGTTTCATCCAGTTCCCAATTGTGTTCTGGAGTGCTTGTTATCGTTACAGTTCTTTCATGGATACAACCTTCATCATATATTCCTAAATAATCAGAATCAGAATCTGTATAATTAACATCACAGTACTCAAGTTTACTATGTTTATTTCGGATAGCCAAACGAAGGTTACTGCGTTTTTCATCATTTCCGGAAAAATCAAATGGGGTGTAATCAAACTCTCCGTCAATCCAGGCACCATGGCCAACAGCTTCATAATAAGTAAAGGTTCCGTCTTCATTATCGGTCAGTTGAAAAAGCTCATATGGGAAATGCCCCTGTGATTGCATAACGCCATCGGCATTCACCTCTGTTTCCACACAATACCATGTACCTGTTTTCCAGTATTCATTTACAGAGCTACTGCTTGAAGAACTTGAACTGGAATGATTCTTATGACTCGAAGTAGATTTTGCTGCAACAGGAGTTGATAAAACTTTTCCGTCAACATTATAAACTGTAATACCGGAGGCCGCACAAGCTTCCGTAGTGGTCAGTGTTCTGTTTTCATTTTGTCCAAACAGAATATAGTGCTCATAATATTTCGATATATCGTCACCGAAGATTTTTTGTAAATCCTGGTAAGCACTTCGATATGCATTTACATCAAAGTCAGCAGAAATATTTCGGCCTTCCTGCATACCACATAATGTAAAGTGGTTATATAGAGCTTCCTTTGATGTGCCATAAACTGCAACTACATCCGGATATTTTTCCGCATAGTATTTTTCATCAAACAACTCATATAAAGAAGCTGCTTTGTTTGGTGTGGATGATTCATGTGCATCGGATAATATCAAAGATTTTCCTGCTTTGATTTTGTTTGGATCTGTGATTCCGTTAGCGTCCATAATTTCCTGTACACTTGTTCCAGTTTTGGAAGAAATAGAACTTAAGGTATCTCCCGGCTGAATTGTGTATGTAGCAGCGCGAAGAGAGATGGTGGAAACGGTAAAGATTGCACCTGTTAATAGACAAGCTAATACGTGTTTAAATTTCATGTGTCCCTCCTAATGTATAGTTTCGCATCTCATGAGATGCACTATCATTATAAAACTATATTTTTTCAAGTGCAATATAAAATAGTGTGTAAAATACAAAGTATACAAGATGTATAAAATTGTATAAAACAATATGTTTAATACAATATAAAATTTTTTTCCCGGACAAATTAAAAAGCACCTTAAGGTGCCTACAATATAAACGACATATTTTTTTAGGATATTGGAGCAAGCAAAAGCTTACTTGCTCCCTTTTTTAAGATTGTTCAATGCAAATTCACAGGACTGTACCACAAGTTCATTAACAGAGATATTTTCCTGTTGCGCAACTTGTGATAATCTGTCAGCTAATTCTTTTGGAATACGATATGTTCTATTTACATATTCCTGTCTTTTGATTTCAAATTCCATAGCGTCACCTACCTATAAACACATCATTACATATCTATTTTAGTGTTGAAATTCGGTGAAATATACACGGTGAAAATACAAAGTTTAAGAGCACTGTTATATGACTGTGTATTAAAGGGAGAAAATGGATTAATAAGTTGAATAAGTAGAGATAGGTCCTGTAACTTCTTTTTCTAATAGAAAAGTTAATTTAAAAGTGTTTGCAGTTGTAGAATCGTGATATATTATTAAGAAAGAATATCAATAAAAGAGGAGAAAGAACATGATCAAATGGGGCGTTTTAGGAACAGCAGGAATTGCAAAGGGTTGTACCATTCCGGGAATGCAGCTTGCTTCCAATTGTGAGCTTTACGCAATAGCCGGAAGAAGTCTGGAAAAAGCAGAGCAGTTTCAGAAAGAATTTGGATTTGAAAAAGCATACGGAAGTTATGAGGAACTTTTAGCCGATCCGAATATTCAGGCTGTATATATTCCACTGCCAAATGAACTGCATTATGAATGGACCATAAAGGCGTTAAAAGCAGGCAAGCATGTACTTTGTGAAAAACCACTTGCACCTACGGAAAAAGAAATCGACGAAATGTTCCGTACCGCAAAGGAGAACAACGTATATTTAATGGAAGCCTTTGCATATCTGCATAGTCCTATTGTTTCTGCTATCAAGGAAGAGTTGGATAATGGCACGATTGGAGAAATCCGGTATATGGAAAATGCCTTTCTGACTTCAGATTATGATATGTCCAATATCCGTATGAGAAAAGAAACCTTTGGCGGCAGTACCTATGATCTGGGCTGTTATTGTACCAGCCAGATTCTCTGGATGATGGGGCAGGAGCCGAAAACCATACAGGCAGTGGCTGATTTTTCCCAGGAAGGAATCGATAAATTAACCACAGGATTTATGGTATTTGAGTCCGGAGCCAGGGCATCCTTTACCTGCGGTATGACCTTGGAAACAGAAAAAGATTACCGGATAGACCGGTTACAGATTTTTGGATCCAAAGGAAAGATTGTTTCAGATGTAGCCTTTAACCAGGAAGGAAAATGTGAATACACCATTTGTATAGATGGTAAGGAAATCACAAAAACCGTAACAGCGCCACAGAATTATGCTCTCGAGGTAGAACAGCTTGGAAAATGTATCACCGGAGAAGAAACGCCTCGTGTATCAGAAGAATTTTCTTTGAAAAATGTACGAATTCTGGAACGGATTTTAAAACAAATCGGATATTAATTTGAAAATTATGAGAACAGAGATTATTTATCAGGATAATGATATATTGGTATGTCGTAAGCCGGCAGGGCTCCCGACCCAGACTGCCAGAATAGGGCAGGCAGATGTGGTCAGTGAGTTAAAAAACTATCTGGCAAAAAGCAAAGGGAGCGAGCCTTATCTGGGAATCATACATAGACTGGATCAACCGGTGGAAGGTCTTCTGGTATTTGGGAAGACACAGAAAGCGACCAGGGTTCTAAGCCAGAGTCTAAAGACAAAAGTACTTCATAAAAGTTATTATGCAGTTGCTTTTAATCAGCCTTTTGCTGAAGAAGGAATGCTGGAGGACTATATGATCAAGGAACCCGGAAAAAATATGGCCAGAATCGTTACAGCAGATACCCCCGGTGCGAAAAAGGCAGTACTGCATTACCGAATGCTGGCTGCTTCCAACGGAAAAGTGCTTTATGTGGTTCAAATTGATACCGGAAGATTTCATCAGATCAGAGCGCAGATGGCACATGCCGGGATGCCATTGCTGGGGGATCAGAAGTATGCAGACGAAGCGACCAAGTTATATTCGGAAAAGAATGGTATTCGAAATGTGGCATTGTGTGCGTGTGAGATTGTATTGAATCATCCGGAAACAGGAAAAGAGATGTCTTTTACGATCCAGCCGGAAGGTGAGGCTTTCCAGGACTTTTACGATGAGGCAAAATAAAAGGCGCTAAGCAAAGAAAATGTAAAAATGTAACGTAAAAAGGAAACGTAAAAAAAGAAACATAAAGAAAAAGAAAAAGAAAAAGAAAAGGAAACGCTATGTCCGAGACACTGCAAATGCAGAAAGATCATAAAGAAAAAAAGAAACAATTGGATATGAAAAAAAGTGTGGAAAAATCAGGACATCTTTTAGTTCTTCTGTTTCTTTTTTGCTTTGCCATCGTTTATCCTTTGTATTTTCGAGATGGATATACGCAAATAACCACCTATAAATTTCAGTATTTAAAAATCATTGCATTTCTTTTTGGCGGGCTGCTTCTTATTGTAAATGCTTTCTATCTTATGATTCCGTCGAAAATGTCTGATGGAGCGAAAATTTCTATCGGGAGCAGAGTGGCTGGCAGTCTGAAGAATTTATCTGCCACAGATATTTTTATCCTGTTATATGGGGCTGTTTTGATATTTTCTTTTATGCTGTCGGATTTTCCTCAGGAAGCTCTGTGGGGAACGGACGGATGGTATATGGGATTTGTTACGCAGATGATCTGTGTCGGCATCTACTATTTTGTATCCCGGTTTTACGATGGAAAAGAAAGTCGGATATGGTACTTAATGGGTATTTCTTTTCTGATTTTTTTGTGGGGGTTATTAAACCGCTTTTCCATTTATCCGATTACCATGGAAAATGCGTCTGTGGAATACATCTCCAGTATAGGAAATATTAACTGGTTTTGTGGGTATTGGTCTGTGTTTTTTGTAATGGGACCGGTGATTTATATTCTTACAGAAGACATGGCTTCGCGAATATTTAGCGGAATATATTGTGTGGTGGCCTTGGGTCTGGCAGCAGTAGAAGGAAGTGATAGTGCATTTGTATCACTTGGCGTATTTTTTTTCCTTCTTTTTCTGGTATGTTTTGAAAAAAGAAGATGGCTGGAGCGTTATCTTGAAATCATTGCAATCATGACCGGAACATGGCAGGTTTTTCGGCTGATTCATTATCTTTTTCCGGAGCAGCTTAATTTTTGGAATATTACCATAAGCGTTGTGCTTGGTAATGCCACATTGATTGTTTTTATCATGGCTGTTCTCCTGCGTGTGATCATTGACGATCCGGAAAAAGAGACCTTACATAAAGCCTTTCATATCGTAAAATGGGTGGTGGTAAGCGCGGTTGTACTGCTTCTTGTCGGTTATATTGTCCTGCTGATCATGAACACCGGAAACCGGGGCAGCATAGGCCCTTTATCCAATAATGGATTATTCATTTTTGACAGTAGCTGGGGGAGCTCCAGGGGAATGACCTGGAAAGATGGAATTCTTATTTTCAACAGTTTTCCCGGATGGAGAAAGTGGATAGGGGCCGGGCCGGACTGTTTTACCATGTATGCTTATACCCATCCGGCGATTTCCTACCTGCTGGAAAATCAGTTTGGAGGAGTCCGTTTAACCAATGCACATAATGAGATGATTACGATTCTGGTAAACACAGGAATATTGGGGCTGCTTACCTTTTTGGGTATTTTTATCAGCAGTATTGTCAGACATTTAAGGAAGATGAAACAAAATCCCATGTGCCTTATCTTTGCAGCCTCCGCAATATCCTATCTCTTTCATAACATATTCAGCTTCCAGCAGATCGTGAATACACCTTTCGTCTTCCTGATGCTTGGGCTGGGAGAGAATATCTTACGAAAGGAAAGTTCCCGATGAGAGGAAACAGGGCTTTGAAAGAAGTGAGGCAGATTGCGAAAAAGAAAGCACGTTAGCTTGACAAAACGCATGCAGCCCACTAAAATCGGTATAGATTAGAAAAGTATGCAGAAATGCTGTTTTTATGCTAAAAAAGATACATTATAGAAGCAAGGGAAAGGGAAGTTATCATGGCAGATAAAAAATTAGTAGAAGCGATTACTTCTATGGAAGAAGATTTCGCACAATGGTATACAGACGTAGTAAAAAAAGCAGAACTGATTGATTATACAAGTGTAAAGGGATGTATGGTAATCAAACCTGCCGGATATGCAATTTGGGAACTCATTCAGCAACAGCTGGATGCCAGATTCAAAGAAACCGGCGTACAGAATGCATATTTACCAATGTTTATTCCGGAAAGCCTGCTTCAGAAAGAAAAAGATCATGTGGAAGGCTTCGCACCGGAAGTTGCATGGGTAACACATGGTGGTCTTCAGCCTCTGCAGGAAAGACTTTGCGTAAGACCTACATCTGAAACCTTATTCTGTGATTATTATAAAAATGTAATTCAGTCTTACAGAGATCTGCCACAGGTATTAAACCAGTGGTGTTCCGTAGTTCGTTGGGAAAAAGAAACCAGACCATTCCTTAGAAGCCGTGAATTTTTATGGCAGGAAGGTCATACTGCACATGCAACAGCAGAGGAAGCTGAAGCAAGAACCGTGCAGATGCTGAATGTATACGCAGAGTTCCTGGAAAATGTACTGGCTATTCCGGTCATCAAAGGACAGAAGACAGAAAAAGAAAAATTCGCAGGTGCAGTTGCTACTTATACAGTAGAAGCATTGATGCACGATGGAAAAGCACTGCAGTCCGGTACCAGCCACAACTTTGGCGATGGATTTGCAAAAGCTTTCGGCATTCAGTACACCGATAAAGATAACACCCTGAAATATGTTCACCAGACATCCTGGGGAATGACCACCCGTCTGATTGGTGCGGTTATCATGGTACATGGTGATAATTCTGGTCTGGTTCTGCCTCCAAAGGTGGCTCCGACACAGGTTGTGATCATTCCGATCCAGCAGAAAAAGGAAGGTGTTTTAGACAAGGCATTTGCCATGAAAGATATGCTGAAAGGTTTCCGTGTAAAAGTAGACGACAGCGATAAGAGTCCGGGCTGGAAGTTCTCCGAACAGGAAATGAGAGGTATTCCGATTCGTGTGGAAGTAGGTCCTAAGGATATCGAAGCAGGAAAATGTGTCATCTGCAGACGTGATACCAGAGAAAAGATAGAAGTATCCTTTGATGAACTGGAAGCAAAGGTTGCAGAAGTACTGGATAAGATGCAGGTTGAAATGCTGGAAAGAGCAAGAGCTCACAGAGATTCACATACCTATACCGCAACAAATTATGATGAGTTCAAACAGATCTTTGGAGAAAAAGCAGGTTTTGTAAAAGCTATGTGGTGTGGTGATCAGGCATGCGAAGACAAGATTAAAGAAGATCTGTCTGTAACCAGCCGGTGTATGCCATTTGAGCAGGAACAGCTTTCCGATAAGTGCGTATGTTGCGGAAAACCGGCCAAAAAGATGGTATATTGGGGCAGAGCATACTAAGAGAAAGTATATAATGAAACAAAAAGAGCTGTCGCTTTAACGAATAAAATTTCGTAAAGTGGCAGCTTTTTCTTGGGCGTACTGGGCGGCTGGTTGTTTTTTATCAGCGGCAAAATATTTTTATCCCAGGAACTTCTTTATTTTCGATAAAGTATATTTTTCCAAAGCTGTACACCCGGGGCGGTGTGTCCTTTTTATACAGACACTGTTGGCAAAAATCCGTATAAAGATTACCCGCCGCAGAAAGCAAAACTGAGACGCCATTTCAACCCGTTCAAGACGTTAGTCGCGTTTTGAAATGGCGTCTCCGATCAAGACTTTGTTTTCTGTGGCGGGTAATCTTAGGATTTTTCCCCAGTGTCTGTATGAAAAGTGACACACCTCTCCCGGCTGTTCATCCGTGGAAAAACATACTATCCATAAAGAAGTTCCTGAGATATATTTTGCATGCTGAAAAAAACAACCAGCTGCCCAGTACGCCTAATAATGAACGCCACAACTTCACAAATTTTATTCGTTAAAGTGCATCCCCTTTTTGTTTCATAAAAGTTAGGGTATAATGTAATAAGCCCAAAGGAAAGTTTCAGAAGGAGAAGGTAAAATGAAAGTATTGGTTATTAATTGCGGGAGCTCATCTTTAAAATATCAGCTGATCGACAGTGAAACAGAAAAAGTGCTGGCAAAGGGACTGTGTGAGAGGATCGGAACCGATGGTGTTCTCACTCATCAGCCGGAAGGTATGGAAAAGAAAAAGGAAAATGTATCTATGCCAAATCATACAGTAGCAGTACAGCTTGTTCTGGACAAACTGGTAGATCCGCAGGTTGGTGTGATCAAATCATTAAGCGAAATCGATGCGGTAGGTCATCGTGTTGTTCATGGTGGAGACAAGTTTGCCGGAAGTGTACTGTTAAATGAAGATATTATCCGTGAGATTGAAAGCTGTAATGATCTGGCACCGCTTCACAACCCAGCTAACCTGATCGGTATCCGTGCATGTCAGGAAGTGATGCCGGGACTGCCTATGGTAGCTGTGTTTGATACTGCATTCCATCAGACTATGCCAAAGAAAGCGTATCTTTATGGCATTCCTTATGAATATTATGAGAAATATAAAGTACGCCGTTATGGATTCCATGGTACCAGCCATGACTTTGTCTCCAAACGCGCAGCTGAAATATTGGGAAAAGACCGGAAGGATCTGAAGATCATTGTCTGCCATTTAGGAAATGGAGCTTCTATTTCCGCAGTAAAAAATGGGGAATCGGTGGATACTTCCATGGGTCTGACTCCACTGGAAGGCCTGATTATGGGTACCAGAAGTGGGGATATCGATCCGGCAGTCATCACTTTTCTGGCAGAAAAAGAACATATCTCAGCAGATGAGGTTTTGAATATTTTAAATAAAAAGTCCGGTGTGCTGGGCTTATCCGGAGGAGTATCCAATGACTTCCGTGATCTGGAAACTGCAAAGAACGAAGGAAATGAACTGGCAGCCGGTGCTTTGGAAGCCTTTGCTTATCGTGTGGCAAAATACATTGGTGCTTACGCCGCAGCGATGAAGGGAGTAGATGTGATCGCATTTACTGCCGGTGCGGGAGAAAACAATGCCTATGTAAGAGGACTGATCGGAGAATATATTGAATTTTTGGGAACCAACATTGACCCGGAGAAAAACAAAGTTCGCGGGGAAGAAATCATTTTATCCGATGAAGGCAGTAAAGTGGTAACGATGGTAGTTCCAACCAATGAAGAGCTGGCTATTGCCAGAGAGACAGTAAGACTGGTATAAACTGGTTCGCCATCAGGTCTAGAGAAACCGGACATGCTGAAACAGAATAGACTTAAAACAGGACGGATTGAAACTGAACTGATAGAAATAGCAGGAGTATAGGAAGAAATGGTAATAATTGAGCTTCCGAAACATGTAAAATATATTATTGAAACGCTGGAGCAGAATGGTTATGAAGCCTACGCGGTTGGCGGATGTGTTCGTGACAGTATTCTGGGCAGAGAGCCTAATGACTGGGATATTACCACATCGGCGGATCCTTATGAAGTAAAGAAACTGTTTTCCCATACCATAGATACCGGACTGCAGCATGGTACCGTGACCATTATGCTGGAACATGTGGGATATGAAGTGACCACGTACCGTATTGATGGGGATTATGAAGACAGCAGGCATCCGAAGGAGGTTACGTTTACAAAATCTCTGGAAGAAGATCTAAAGCGCCGCGACTTTACCGTCAATGCCATGGCATATAACGACAGGGATGGGCTGATTGATCTGTTTCATGGCATGGATGATATCCAAAAAAAGGTGATTCGGTGTGTCGGAAATGCGGAGGAGCGTTTTACAGAAGATGCACTTCGTATCATGAGGGCGGTTCGTTTTTCTGCCCAGTTTGGTTATGAGATAGAACCGGAAACCCAAAAGGCCATTGTAAAGCTGGCTCCTAATTTGAAAAATATCAGTGCAGAACGTATTCGGGAAGAACTGATAAAGCTTCTGGTTTCCGATCATCCTGACTATATCCGTATCGCATATGAAACCGGAATCACAGCACAGATTTTGCCGGAACTGGATGTCTGTATGGAAACGAAGCAGAATACACCACATCATAAGTATACCGTGGGAGAGCACATCATTCATAGCCTGACCTATGTTCCAAAGGATAAAGTGCTCAGGCTGGCTATGCTGATGCATGATATCGGAAAACCCTATTGCATCACCACAGATGAGACGGGAAGAGATCATTTTAAGGGACATGCAGAGAAAAGTGCTGAAATGGCAGCAGTCATTATGCATCGCTTAAAATTTGACAATGATACATTAAACCGGGTAAAAAGGTTAGCAAAGTATCATGATTGGGCGATCAGCCTGTCACCGCCCGTAAAAAAGGCTACGGTGAGAAGCATGATTTCAAGAATAGGTGAAGATCTGTTCCCAGACCTTTTTACCATTGGCGATGCAGATCTTTTAGCGCAAAGTGACTATTTTAAAGCAGAAAAAGCAGAAAAGCAGAACATGCTGAAAGAGATGTACCGGGAAATCATAGAGCAGGGTGACTGTTTATCGATAAAGAATCTTGCAGTATCCGGGAATGACCTGATCGAGCATGGCATGAAACCGGGAAAAGAGCTGGGGCAGGTATTACAAAAAATGTTGGAAGATGTTTTAAAACATCCTTCCAGCAATAACAAAGAGTATTTACTGAATCATTTGAATAAATATGTAGAACGCACATAATTTCTGTTTCCTGTTCATATGATAGGTTATGAACATTTTTAGGAGGCGGCGAACGTGAGACCAAAAGCAGAGAATGTGTTTGACAGCTACGATTTGGAAGTGCTTCGCACCTGGAAGGTGCGGAGCGCTATTCTTTGTGAAGCAAAACAGGGAATATTCATCTTAAAAGAATTTAATGGGCATGGAGAAAAACTGCTGCTTCTGAATACGTTTTTAACATATTTAAAAGAACAGGGATTTTCCGGAGCGGAGATGCTGATACCGAATAAAGAAGGAAATCTTTTACAGGCCGATCCGGATGGGACAAAATATATTGTGAAAACCTATGTGAATAGGGGGGAATGCAGCCCGGATTCCATGGAAGATTGTAAACTTGCCATGCGTGCCCTCGGATGCTATCATAAAATTGCAGAAGGATTCGGCAGTCCTGTTTTTCCGGGCGGCGGAGTTTTGACAGAACTGGAGAAACATAACAAAGAACTGAAAAAGGTACGACGTTATCTGAAGGAAAAAGGGAAAAAGAATTCTTTTGAACATTTTTTAAATAGTACATATGACCGATATTTTGACATGGCACAGCAGGTTGTGGAAGAATTAAAAAATTATCCGCTTCATACGGAAGGAAACCTGATCTGCCATGGGGATTTTCAATATCATAATGTATTACTTCAGGATGACCAGTACTTTCTGATTAATTTTGAAAAATGTATCTGGGATAACAAATCCAGAGATATCTATCATTTTATGAGGAAATTCCTGGAAAAGAATAACTGGTCGCCGCAGCTTGGCGAGATGCTGCTGCAGGCATATGAATCAGAAAATAAGATTTCCGAGGAAGATACCAGGCAGCTGTATTTTCGGTTTTGCTATCCGGAAAAATTCTGGAAGATCGTAAATTATTATTATAATAGTAGGAAGGCTTTTATTCCGGAAAAGAACAGGGAGAAGCTGGAACTGGTTTTATCACAGGAAAACAAGAAGAAAGAGTTTATTGAGAAAGTAATGTAAAACAGGAGAATTCTTCATGAAGATACAAAAGATTCCCAAAAGGTATATGACGTATGTGGTGTTTCTGGCAGCAGCACTTTTCTTGACAGCCTGTGGATATCAGACAAAGCAGGAAGCGGAGGATAAAGGAGATACAGGCTTTGTTTCTGCTGATCCGGGAGTATATGACAGTGCAGATACCGCAGTCATTACGTCAATTGACACCAGGGAAAAAACCGTCACATTAAAAAATATGGAAGTGCATAAAAAATACACACTTACATATGATGGTACAACTTGTTTTTATGATAAATATGGAAATGTTTTAAGTGTTACACAGCTAAGACCGGGCGAAATGGTAGATCTGACTTTTATGAAATTGCAGAAACGTCTGAATACCATGCAGAGATCTACCAGCAGCTGGGTCTATCAAAATGTGACAAGCTATCAGTTGGATAGTCTGAATTATCAGGCCTATATCAATACAGATGTTTTTACTTATTCGGAAGAGACGGTAGTTATTTCGGGTGGTGAAGAAGCAGATCTTATGGACATAAACAGCATTGACACCTTGACTTTTTGTGGAAAAGGGTCGGACATTTACAGTATCATTGTGGAAAAAGGGCATGGATATGTGCGTCTGAAAAATGAAGAATACTTTATTGGTGGTTTTATTGAGATCGGAAACTCCGTGGTGCAGAAGGTTTCGGAAAATATGCTGCTGGTGATACCGGAAGGGGAACATCAGGTGGTTATCAGTAATAAAGGAACCAGCGGAACAAAAGATATTCTGGTTCGCCGCAATGTGGAAACAGAACTGGATGTTGGAAATCTGAAAGGCTCAGAACCGAGATACGGAACAGTTTTGTTTACGATTTCACCGGAGGATGCCCTTTTGTATATAGATGGGGAACGAACCGACTATTCGGCGCCGGTTAAACTGGAGTATGGTATCCACCAGATGATCGTCATGGCGGACAAATACAGTACCATTAAACAGTATATTAAAGTCGGACAAGACTCCGCAGGAATAGAAGTTACCATGGAAATCGATCCGGATGTTTCCGGAAATGACCCCATAGAGGACACTGATCTGACCATTTCCGGAAATGATAGCAGCAGTGTGCAGACCGGTACCCTTTCCTATTATGTGACAGTGGATGCACCGACTGGTGTGGAAGTTTATCTGGATGGAAATTATATTGGTATTACTCCCTGCAGCTTTAAAAAGCAGTATGGGACACATACCATAACACTTCGTAAAACCGGATATGTATCCAAGTCGTATACGGTACAGATCGATAATGAAGAGAAAAATACAAATTATGCATTTTTAGATCTTTCCAAAGAAGAATAACTTCTCTTAAAAAAGTAGAGAAATAGCGGAGAATGCCTTAAAATATGGCAAAAATGATTGACAAACTATGGTAAAACCAGTATAAATATGTATAGGCATTTTCCAAAAGGGGAAAACTTTTGAGGAATTGTTAAAAGAAATTCTAGGAGGAATAAAAAATGAACAAGACAGAATTAGTTGCAGCTATTGCTGAAGCAGCTGAACTTTCTAAAAAAGATGCAGAAAAAGCTTTAAAAGCATTCACAGATGTTGTTGCTGATGAATTAAAGAAAGGTGAAAAAGTACAGTTAGTTGGTTTCGGTACTTTCGAAGTTTCTGAAAGAGCAGCAAGAGAAGGAAGAAATCCTCAGAGTGGTGAAGTTATGAAGATCGCTGCTTCTAAAGCACCTAAATTCAAAGCTGGTAAAGCTCTGAAAGATATGCTGAATGCATAATTAGTATACATGTGAGTAAGATGGTCTGAGTGCAGCCTTGCCTCAGACCTTTTTCTTTTCGCAGAAAGGTTTGTGGATATGAGATTAGATAAATATTTAAAGGTTTCCAGATTGATTAAACGACGTACTGTTGCAAACGAAGCCTGTGATGCAGGCAGGGTTTTTGTAAACGATAAACCGGCAAAGGCCTCTGTAAATGTAAAAGTGGGAGATACCATTACGATTCAGTTTGGAAATAAAGAAGTGAAAGTGGAAGTGCTGGATGTTTCCGAAGTGATCCGAAAAGAAGAAGCAAAAGAGATGTATCGCTATATCACAGGAATATAAGAATGTCTCCCCGTCATATAATGAAATAGATGTGAAATTACTTTATATGATCAGGGGGAGAGCGATGGAAGATTTAAATGTGAACTATAACGGAAAACAAATCAGAAGCCATAAGGTTATGCTGACAAACAGAAAGACTTGTACCATCAGTGGTGTGGTAGATGTATTATCCTTTGATACCGGAGAGGTGCTTTTGGAAACCGATTTGGGAATGTTGATGATAAAGGGAAAAGAGCTGCATGTAAGCAGATTATCTTTGGATAAAGGGGAAGTAGATGTGGAAGGAAATGTAGATTCCCTTACCTATTCCGATATAGTCACAGCCAGAGAAAAAACAGAATCTTTCTTTTCTAAGCTGTTCCAATAAATAAAGGAGCTTCTTAATATATTTTATGAATTGGCAGATCAGCGAATTAGTTGGATCAGAAGCATCTTTATTTTTAAAGGCTGTGCAACTGGGAATGGAGATTGTGTTTCTGTATGATCTGTTACGTATTTTCAGAAGAGTCGTTCTTCATAATGTGGCTGGAGAAATCGTTGAGGATCTGCTGTATTGGATCATAGTCGGCTATAAAATGTATTTGCTTTTGATGACAGAAAATGCAGGAGGTTTACGCTTCTATATTGTACTGGGCATAGGAATAGGATGTATTTTATATCTAAATTCCATAGGGAAATTTTTTGTAAAAAAAGTATCAGGGATACTGATCAAAATAAAATGTAAACTGTTTCGAATCCTTTATAAAGGAAAGAGAAGGGCAGAAGTTCCTCTTATAAAACTAAGAAACAAATATCATACATTTCAGAAATGGGCCGATATTAAAAAAAGAAAGAATTGCCAGCTGATGAAAAAGAAGTTGACGCAATTTTGTAAAATGATTAAAATTATATTATGTAAACAATAACAATGAGGGTCTTTTTTATGGCACGAAGAAAAGCGGCAATGCATCGGAAAAGAAAACAGAATAGATTCGCCATGTTTCTGGTTAGTTTTGCGCTCCTTATGCTGCTGGCAGCTGTTGGTGTAAAGAGGATAGAGCTTGAAAGTAAACAGGATGCTTATCTTCAGAAAGAGGCCGAACTTCAGAAGAAGATAGATGAAGAAAAGGCCCGCAGTCAGGAATTGGAAGAATACGAAAAATATACCCAGACCCAGAAGTATGTAGAAGATGTGGCTAAGGAAAAACTGGGACTGGTTTATGAAGATGAGATTGTCTTTAAAGAAGAGTAAAAAACCATCATAATAAATATAGGGATTAGAAAAGTCATATTCGAGAGAGTATGACTTTTTTGTTATCTCTGTTCTGTCGAAAAAAAATCAAAATACATAGTGCCGATTTGACAAATATCGAGAGATACAGGTGCCTATAATCATCAAGCAAAAGCGATAGTCTGACCGCTGACTTGAAACTATGTGAAAAGAAAAGGGGAATGCATCATGGTGGTAGAAGCAACGTTATTACAAGATTACAGCAAACATAAATTATTGGAGTATGCCGATTCTTTCCGGGAACTGGCAGACTCTTTTCTGGAAGATAACTGTGTAAAGGAAACTGGTGGAGATGCGGAGATGTCCTCTCAGGAAGAGCGGCAGATTATGATCTGGAACAGACAATTGTCAGAGCAGAGAAGTGTGTTTGCAGGACAATTAAGGGAAGTCTCCCAGATGATAGAAACTGTGGCAAAAGAGAATTGCCGGATCGAGTATCTGGAGGAAAAGAAATACCGCCAGATCGTGAAAGAATTAAGGAGTGAGGGGATACAGATAAACAGTCTTATTTTTGTACAGGCAGACGATAGTCACCGTATCTGCAGTGCTTCCATGAGGAGTACAAAAAGAGGTGTGATATCGGCAGAGGATGTGGCCGGATATTTGTCGGTTCTTCTGAATATCCGATTGATTCCATGGAAAAACTCCAGTTATTATATCGGGGTTACGGATGAACTTTATTTGTTTTATGAAGAACCGGCTTATCATGTGTTAACCGGTGTTGCGAAAGCCACAAAAGAGACAGAAAAGATATCCGGAGATAATTATGAGATATTTGAATATGGGGAAGGCTGCACCGCAGTCCTTCTGTCAGATGGTATGGGTTCCGGTGAGCAGGCTTATAAAAGCAGCAGTATGGTTCTTGATTTGATGCAGCGTTTTTTGGATACCGGATTTTCACCCCAGGCATCTGTCCAGATGATCAATGGCGCATTGCTGACCGGATGCGAATTATCCGGCTCTTCTACCCTGGACTGTTGCAGCATCGACCTCTATCAGGGAATCTGCAGGTTGTGTAAAGTAGGCGCGGCCCCCTCTTTTTTGAAAAGAGACAATATGGTGGAGCAGATATCTTCCCACAATCTGCCCCTTGGTCTTATGGGGACACCGGAAATGGAGTACCAGGAGAGAAAATTGGAGGATGGGGACTATATTATTCTGCTTTCCGATGGAATTTATGATGCTATGAACAGGGGCCTGGGGGAAGGCGCATTATCTGAAATCATCAGCAGACTGCAGACCAAAAATCCCAATGAACTGGCCAATGATATTTTACGTTTTGTCCTGCAGCAATGCAGAGGACAGGTGAAGGATGATATGACAGTACTTGTGACAGGTATCTGGGAAAGAAGCAGACGTGAGTAAGGATTTTGACCAAAAGAAACAGATGATAAACTTGCTTTTTCCGGTATCTCTGCGTATCATGATGGTATGAATGCAGATAAAATTGAGGAAAAAGTAATCGCATACTGCAAATCACATCAGATGATCGAACCAGGTGACCATATTTTACTGGGGTTGTCCGGTGGCGGAGATTCCGTCTGTCTTTTTTATGTGCTTCTTTTACTGAAAAAAGAAATTGATTTTTCATTAAGAGCTGTACATGTTCATCATGGTATTCGAAAAGAGGCAGATCAGGACAGGCTTTTTGTGGAAAATCTCTGCCGGGAAAACGGGATTTTATGTGACACCTATTATGAAAATGTTCCTGCCTATGCAGAAGAAAACGGTCTTTCCGGAGAAGAGGCTGGAAGGTTGCTTCGGTATCAGGATTTTCGGAAATCATTGAAAGCATGGGAACAGCAGGAAGAAAGGAAAGATCAGCAAATATTTGATAAGCAGGAAGCACGAAAAGATCCGCAAACATCTGAGCAACAGGAAGCACGAAAAGAGGGCTGCCGCTTTAAGATAGCGACCGCTCATCATCTGGATGATCAGGCAGAAACAGTACTTTTCCAGCTTTTTCGCGGAAGCGGGCTTACCGGTCTGTGTGGAATCCGTTCCTGTAGAGAGGATCTGATCAGACCCCTTCTTTGTATCTCGAAAAAGGAAATCGAATACTATCTGCAGGAAAAAGAAATCGAATACTGTCATGATCAGACCAACGATCAGGATGATTATGCCAGAAACAAAATCCGGCATCATATACTGCCCTTTGCAGAACAGGAAATCTGCCAGGGGGCAGCAGAGCATATCGGCAGGACTGCTGAGATATTGCAGGAAGCAGATACCTATATTCAAAAACAGATACAAACTGCGGCAAAGGGGATTATGCAGTATCATGATCATGGAAACAAAATAGCTTTGTCCATTTCAGAGCTGCAGAAGGAAGATATTTTCCTGCAGAAACAGATTCTTCTTTATGCAATTGCAGCAGTAACCGGGGGAAGAAAAGATGTAGGATATGGGCATATTCAAAGTATTTTAAAGCTTCTTGACAAAACAGGAAATGGGAAATTGTCATTGCCCCATCATATCATGGCTCGAAAGGAATATGATATATTATGGATTTACCCGGAAAGCTTTTCAAATAATGTGTCGGAAGACAGAGAGCTAAAGTTTGAGACAGAAATCCTGTCATTGGATGATAAAGAGGAGCTAAAACACCGGTTTTCCATAGAAGATCCCAGACGCATTATGGAGTTCATTCCGGAAAAAACATATACGAAATGGTTTGATTATGATAGAATAGAGACTGGTTTTATCATGCGTCACCGTATGCAGGGAGACTATCTTACGATTAACGAAGGATACGCCCGTAAGAGTTTAAAAGAGTATATGATAGAAGAAAAGATTCCCAGGGAGCAAAGGGATTCCATGTGGGTATTGGCAGATGGACCGCATATTATGTGGGTTCCCGGTTATCGTATCAGCACATATTATAAAGTGACAAAAGAGACCAAAAGAATTTTACAGGTAAAAATAAAACAGACGGAGGAGAGAACATGTCAGAGCACGTAAGAGTCCTGCTCTCAGAAGAGGACGTAGACAAAAGAATACAGGAGATTGGCGAACAGATCAGCAAGGATTATGCCGGAAAGCAGGTTCATCTGGTATGCGTATTAAAGGGAGGCGTATTCTTCCTTTGTGAGCTTGCAAAGAGAATTACGGTTCCGGTTTCCATGGACTTTATGTCTGTGTCAAGCTATGGCAGCGCAACAAAATCCAGCGGCGTTGTTAAGATCGTGAAAGATCTGGATGAGCCACTGAAGGATAAGGATGTGCTGGTTGTTGAGGATATCGTAGATTCCGGAAGAACGCTCAGCTATCTTCTGGATATGCTTCGGGACAGAGGACCCAAAAGTATTAAATTATGTACCCTTTTAGACAAACCGGAACGACGGGTTGTGGATGTAAATGTGGATTACACAGGATTTACCATTCCGGATGAGTTTGTTGTTGGATATGGGCTGGACTATGACCAGAGATACCGCAACCTTCCATTTATCGGAGTGGTTGAATTTGATGGAGAAGAATAGAGGTTAAAGAAAGAAATTGAATCAGAATAGTAAACCAAACAGAGGAATGAATGCATATCTGATCATGATGGCTCTGATCCTGCTGTTTTTTGTAATTGTAAGTTATTTTACTTCCGGCAATCAGAGTTATACCTATCAGGATATGGAAAACGTATTGGAACTGGATAATGTCTCAGCGGCAACCATCACGCCGGACCAGACATCGCCTACCGGTTCCATTTCCCTTCGCCTTAAAACGGGGGAAATGATGACAGTTTATGTGACAGACGTAAAAGAGGCAGAAAGCCTATTAAAGAGTTATGATATTTATCCGGTGGTAAAAGAACCAAAGGGAGAAAGTGTATTCTCTACACTGATTCTGCCTATTTTGATCAGTGCAGTGGTATTTATCATTATTCTTTCCATCATGAATGGCCAGGCCGGCGGTGGTGGAAACAGTAAAATGATGAATTTCGGTAAAAGCCGGGCCAGACTCAGTCTGGGAGAAGGAAATGCAACCTTTAAGGATGTAGCGGGGCTGAAAGAGGAAAAAGAGGATTTGGAAGAAATTGTACAGTTTCTGAAAAATCCCGGAAAATTCACACAGGTAGGCGCCCGAATTCCGAAAGGTGTTCTGTTAGAGGGCCCTCCGGGAACCGGTAAAACACTGCTTGCAAAGGCCATTGCCGGAGAGGCAGGGGTACCTTTCTTTAGTATTTCCGGTTCGGACTTTGTTGAAATGTTTGTGGGTGTGGGTGCTTCCCGTGTCAGGGATTTGTTTAATGATGCAAAGAAGCATGCTCCCTGTATTGTTTTTATTGATGAGATTGATGCGGTTGCAAGACGTCGTGGTACCGGTATGGGTGGTGGCCATGATGAAAGAGAGCAGACACTGAATCAGTTACTGGTCGAAATGGATGGTTTTGGCGTGAACGAGGGGATTATCGTTATCGCAGCAACGAACCGTGTAGATATTTTAGATCCTGCTATTTTACGTCCCGGACGTTTTGACAGAAAGATTGCGGTGGGCAGACCTGACGTGGGAGGCAGACAGGATATCCTGAAAGTTCATGCGAAAAACAAACCCCTTGGCGACGATGTCAATCTGGAACAGATCGCACAGACAACAGCCGGATTCACCGGTGCGGATCTGGAGAATCTGTTGAATGAATCAGCTATTATTGCGGCAAAGAACGACCGTCAGTATATCAGACAGTCCGATGTCAATCAGGCTTTTATTAAAGTGGGAATCGGTTCCGAGAAGAAGAGCCGTATTATTTCACAGCATGAAAAGGAAATCACTGCGTATCATGAAGCAGGTCATGCCATTTTATTCCACGTGCTTCCGGATGTTGGTCCGGTATATACGGTGTCTATTATTCCTACCGGTCCCGGTGCAGCCGGATATACCATGCCTTTACCGGAAAAAGATGATATGTTCATGACAAAGGGAAGAATGCTGCAGGATATCATGGTTTCTCTTGGCGGACGTATCGCAGAAGAAATCATATTTAAAGATATTACAACGGGTGCATCTTCCGATATTAAGAAGGCAACCAAAGAGGCGCGTATGATGGTGACCAGATTTGGTATGTCAGAGAATATCGGTGTAATCTGCTATGATGATGATGACGACGAAGTATTTATCGGACGGGATCTGGCACATGCAAAGAGTCATAGTGAAATGATATCCGGTGAGATCGATAAAGAAGTGAAAACAATCATTGATGAATGTTACGCAAAAGCGAAAGCGATCATTCTGGAAAATGAGGATGTTCTGCACAGATGTGCGAAGCTTCTTTTGGAAAAAGAAAGAATTACCAGAGAAGAGTTTGAAGGTCTTTTTCAGGCATAATTAGTAATTGATTGTAGAAATTGCACAAAAAGTTAGCACTAATTTTGTAATGTTTGTTGATTCTTTGGATTGTAGACATATAGGGGGTGTGCTAATATACTACTTGTAACCCCCCAATACATTATATAGTTTTTTGCTATACCCCATAAGAAAGAAATACCTTCTCTAAAGCGGACAGTTTTTTAAACTGTCCGTTTTACTTTCCAGAAAAAAATATCAATAAAGGCCATAGATATGTTATAATTCATTAGGAAAGTTACAGATTCAGAGCATAAAATAGAAATATATTAATGATATGGAAAATGATAAAAGATTGTATGATATAAAAAGGAGTATTTGTAGTTATGGAACTACACTCATTTAACAGACAGTATATTTCAGCAATGCGCCCGGTAGTGAATAAGAGAGCAATGCATTCAGATACCACCGGGAATTTCATTTTTCCGGAAGAACCCAATCCATATGGTGAGGTTACAATTCGGTTCCGAACAGCAAAGAATAATGTAGATGCAGTCTATTTCCAGCATAAAGGAGAATCCCATTTAATGGAAATAGCGGAAACTACAGATATATTTGATTATTATGAAATTGTAGTTCAGTTGGAGAACGAAGCCTTTTCCTATTTCTTTAAAATTTTGGCGGGGAAGCTGACCTATTTCTTCGACCAGCGCGGCGTTGTGCATACAGCATTAGAGGATTACTATTTTACCATCATTCCGGGATTTTCTACTCCGAAATGGGCGAAAGGTGCTGTTATGTACCAGATCTATGTGGATCGTTTTTATAATGGTGATAAAACCAATGATGTACTGGATCATGAATATTATTATATCGGAGACTATTCTGTCCGTGTACCGGAGGAGCAGTGGGACAAATATCCTGCACAGATGGGTATCCGGGAGTTTTATGGCGGAGATCTGCAGGGAGTAATGGATAAGCTGGATTATTTACAGGATCTGGGAATCGATGTGATTTATTTTAATCCGCTGTTTGTATCCCCGTCCAATCATAAATATGATATTCAGGATTATGATTATATCGATCCCCATATTGGAAAGATCGTGTATGACGAAGGCGAACTTCTTCAGGATGGACAGACAGAAAACCGAAATGCAACCCGTTATATTAACCGGATAACAGATAAACGGAATCTGGAAGCAAGCAATAAGCTGTTTGCAGATCTGATCGCAGAAGCGCATAAACGGGGAATCCGTGTCATTATAGATGGTGTATTTAACCATTGCGGTTCTTTTAATAAGTGGCTGGACCGGGAACGTATTTATGAAAATGCGGAAGGCTATGAAAAAGGTGCATATATAGCAGAAGACAGTCCGTACAGAGACTGGTTCTTTTTCCATGACCAGAATAAATGGCCATATAATAGCACTTATGACGGATGGTGGGGCCATGATACGCTGCCAAAACTGCATTACGAAGGTTCTCAGGAGCTTTTTGAGTATATTATGCGGATCGGTGAAAAATGGGTTTCTCCACCCTATAATGCAGATGGATGGAGACTGGATGTGGCAGCAGATCTGGGTCTGAGCCCGGAAATGAACCATCATTTCTGGAAAGAGTTCCGAAAACGTGTAAAAAGGGCGAATCCGGATGCCATCATATTGGCAGAGCATTATGGCGATGCCAAAGCATGGCTGGGTGGAAAAGAATGGGACAGCATCATGAATTATGATGCTTTCATGGAGCCTGTTACCTGGTTTCTTACCGGCATGCAGAAGCATAGTGACGATTTTCGTCAGGATATGCTGGGGAATCCGGATAATTTCTGGGGGGCAATGAGACATCACAATTCCAGGATGACAACGCCATCCAGAGAAGTGAGCATGAATGAATTATCCAATCATGACCATTCCCGGTTTTTAACCAGAACCAACAGAAAAGTGGGACGAACCAATACACTGGGGCCGGAAGCAGCAAATGAAGGAATCAATAAGGCAGTCATGCGTGAAGCCGTACTGATGCAGATGACCTGGACCGGCGCTCCTACGATTTATTATGGGGATGAGGCCGGTGTGTGTGGATTTACAGACCCGGATAATCGTAGAACCTATCCATGGGGTCATGAAGACCAGCAGATGATAGATTTCCATAAGGAAATGATTAAAATCCATAAATCCGGACCGGAATTTTTACGTGGATCCTTAAAGCCTGTGGATGGAGAGTATAATTTTATTGCTTATGGCCGGTTTACGGATACCGCAGTTTCCCTTATGGTAATCAATAATAATGATTACGAAGTGACAAAAAATATTATTGTCTGGACACTGGGTGTGCCAAAAGATGGTGTATTAGTCCGCCGGATTCTGACGGATGAAACCGGATTTACTACAGAGCCGGTAGAATATCCTCTTACAGGCGGAGCCTTTGACCTGACACTTCCCAAAACATCTGCAGCAGTTTTTTCTTATCGGACCAAGGATGAATCTCAGGATTTTGAAGAATCCAAAAAGAAAGAACGAAAACATATATTTTCTTGCTTTTTTTAAGGACTTATGATATAAATGATAATGTTCGAAAGAGAAGTAAGAACAACTGGATGGATTCCCGAGTGGCCAAAGGGGACAGACTGTAAATCTGCTGCAAATTGCTTCGGTGGTTCGAATCCACCTCCATCCATTATATACGAGTAAGACAGCAGAACAGTGCATGCACGTATGTCTGCGCATTCGTCCGAAAGTATATATGCCGCAGTGGCGGAACTGGCAGACGCCCGGGACTTAAAATCCCGTGGGTAGTGATACCCGTACCGGTTCGATTCCGGTCTGCGGCAGTTTTATCAGACTTTTTGGGAGAAATGTGGGAAAAAGTACTACATTTCTCCTTTTTATATGCTATAATAGACAAAAATCGGCATAATTTTTTACGGAGGTATTTCAAGTGAAAAAGAAAACAAAAGATGGAGCAGTTGGATTTTTCCATTCTATGAGCTTTAAAGTCATGCTTCTGGCAATTAGTGCGGTGTTGATTACCAGTATGTATAGTTACTTTGCTATGATTCCCAGAATGCAGGAGATGCTTCGAAACAATACACAGAGTCAGATGGAGTCGCTGACAGAAGCCTATGCACAGATTTTAAATAGTGCTATTATTTCCGGCAAGATAGAAGAAGGCGGTTATGATATGTATGATTCTCTGTTATGCAGAGCAGGTATTAAAGGCATTTCTTCTTCCTATGTGTATGTGGTTAGTGACGACGGTACTATGCTGTATCATCCGACGAAAGAGAAAGTGGGCAATGCTGTTGAAAATGAAGTTATAACCGGTGTTGTTACAGATCTCAAAAATGGAAAAGTACCTGTAGGAATAACAGTAACATCCTATGAATTTAAAGGTGCTGTTAAATATGCATCCTATACTATCTTGAATGACAGAAGTATTATGGTTATCTCCGCGGATGAGAATGAAATATTTAAAGACGTAATTGCTATTAGAAACAGATTTTTCTATAGCCTGATTGTGATATTGGCTGTTATCTGTGTCTTTGCGTATAGCCTTTCCAAGATTATGATCAAACCACTTCAGAAGCTGACAGAAATTTTGCTGGAGACAGCGAATTTCAATTTTGTTCATAATCCTGCCAGTCAGAAAATCTGCAAACGGAAAGACGAAATTGGAACCATTGGCCGTGCAACACAGGAAATGCGCCGCAATCTTCGTGATATGGTTACAGATATTGAAAGTGTCAATACACAGATTACAAATAACGTCAATGAACTGGAGACCATCTCCGGAGAAATCAATAATAATTGTTCCGATAACAGTGCAACTACACAGGAGCTTGCAGCAGGCATGGAAGAAACCACAGCAACTGCAGAGACGATTAATGGCAATATCGGCCACATGAAAGGAAATGCAGAGGATGTTCTGCAGATGTCCCAGGAAGGTGAGGCATTATCGGTTGAAGTAAAGGCAAGAGCAGAGGAACTTAAGAAAACAACAAATGAGGCATCTGACAGAACAACAAAATTGTATGAATCTGTAAAGATTAAGACAGAAAAAGCGATTGAAGATTCAAAAGCAGTAGATAAGATTAATGAACTGACAGAAGCAATTATGTCGATCTCTTCTCAGACCAGCCTGTTAGCACTGAATGCATCTATTGAAGCAGCCAGAGCCGGAGAGGCAGGAAGAGGATTTGCAGTTGTTGCTTCTGAAATCGGCAATCTTGCAAGTCAGACAACGGAAACTGTTAACAGCATCAATACTATTGTAAATGATGTAAACGGTGCAGTCAGCAGTCTGGCAGAATCTCTTCAGAGTACTATTGAATTCCTGGAGAAAGTGGTACTAAAAGATTATGATCAGTTTGCAAACGTCAGCGTTCAGTATGATGCGGATGCAGGTCAGTTTGGTGAAAGTATGGCTAAGATTGAGGCAGCTGTAAATGAGCTGACAGAAACAATTCTGGAAATCGCTGATTCTTTGAACGGTATTACTGATACGGTAAATGAATCTACCATCGGCGTAACGGATATTGCTGAAAAGACAACAGAAGTTGTGGGACAGACTGTTAAGAATACGGAGCTTGTACATGATTGTATCAAGACGGTTGAAAAATTACAGCAAATTTCAGAGATGTTTGTATTAGAATAAAATAAAGGTGGCTGCCACTTTTACGAGAGTTCGTGAAGTGGCAGCTTTATTGTTGCGCAGGACTGGTATATTGTGGAAAAGATGTGGTATGATATACGTTAAAATGTATTAGGAGTTGTAACAATGAAAACGGCACAACTGGTTAAAAGATTCTGGCCTTATGAAAGAAAATATATAAAAATAGTTCTCTTTGATCTTTTTTGTGCAGCACTGACCTGTATCTGTGATCTGGTACTGCCTCTTATCCTGCGTCACATTACCAATACTGCAATAAATGATCTGGCGCAGCTCTCTATTTCTCTGGTAATTAAACTGGCACTGTTATATCTGGTATTACGTCTGATTGATGCAGCAGCGCAGTTTTATATGGCAAGCACCGGGCATATCATGGGAGTATATATTGAAACCGATATGCGTCGGGATGCTTTTTCTCATTTGCAGGATTTAAGCGTATCTTATTATTCCAACCATAAAATAGGACAGATCATGGGGCGTATCACCAATGACCTGTTTGATGTAACAGAATTTGCACATCATTGTCCGGAGGAATTTTTCATTGCCGGAATCAAAATTGTGGTAAGCTTTTGTATTTTATGTACCTATAATGTACCTCTTACCATTATGGTTTTCCTGTGCGTTCCTATTATGACCATTGTTTCAACCATCATCAATCAGAGACTGCGGGCAGCTTTTCGCAGACAGAGGGTTCAGATCGGTGAATTAAATGCCGGGATCGAAGACAGCCTGTTGGGAGAGAGGGTTATCAAAGCTTTTGGCGCGGAACAGGCAGAGACTGAAAAATTTGAAAAAGGAAACCTTCTATTTCAGAAGATAAAAAAGAAATCCTATTACTTCATGGCAACGTTCCAATGCTCTACCAGACTGTTTGATGGATTAATGTATCTGGTTGTTATACTGGGTGGCGGCATTTTTGTATGTAACAGATGGATCAGTCCGGGAGATCTGGTGGCATATACCCTGTATGTAACCACATTGATTGCAACCATTCGGCGAATTGTAGAGTTTGCTGAGCAGTTTCAGCGGGGTATCACCGGGATTGAGCGCTTTTTTGAAATCATGGACAGTGAAATAGAGGTATATGATATAGAAGGGGCAAAAGAACTGGAGGTAACGGAGGGTTCCATTACATTTGATAATGTAAGTTTTGAATATCCGGATGACCATAATGCAGTGCTTCATCATATGAACCTGCAGATAAGGCCCGGCGAAAAGCTGGCGGTGGTTGGACCTTCCGGCGGCGGAAAGACCACACTTTGCAACCTGATACCAAGATTTTATGATGTTACAGACGGTTCTATCTTGATAGATGGACAGAATATTGCTAAAGTGACACAAAAGAGTCTGCGCAAACATATTGGTATCGTACAGCAGGATGTATATTTGTTTAGTGGAACGGTAGCCGAAAATATCTCTTACGGGCGAATGGGCGCATCCAGAGAAGATATTATAGAAGCAGCAAAGCTTGCCGGTGCACATGAATTCATTATGGAGCTGGCAAATGGATATGATACCTATGTGGGAGAGCGGGGAGTAAAGCTTTCCGGAGGACAGAAACAGCGGATTTCCATTGCCCGTGTGTTTTTGAAAAATCCATCCATTCTCATTCTGGACGAAGCGACCAGTGCACTGGATAATGAGAGTGAGATTCTGGTAAATGAAAGTCTTGAAAAACTGTCCAGCGGTCGAACTACAATAACTATCGCCCATAGGCTGACAACGATTAAAAATTATGATAGAATCATAGTTCTAAGTAAAGAGGGTATTGAAGAAGAAGGAAACCATGAGGAACTATTAAGTATGCATGGAACTTATTACAGGTTGTGGAATCAGATTCCGGAAAGGAAATAGTATGAGTTCATTATTTGAAAGTTTACCTTTTGCAATTGTATTGCTACTGATAGGATTTGTGTTTTTGATAAAAGGTGCAGATCTGTTTGTGGATGGCAGTTCCAATATTGCAAAAAAGTTGTGTGTACCATCGGTTATCATTGGTCTGACGATTGTGGCAATGGGAACCAGCCTTCCGGAGACAGCTGTCAGTGTAACAGCATCTCTGGTAAATAATAATACACTGGCAATCAGTAATGCAGTCGGCTCCAATATTTTTAATATGATGGTAGTAATCGGATTTTGCGGAGTGATTACTCCTGTTGCAGTGCAGGAAGAAACACTGAAAAGAGATTTTCCATTTTCTGTCATTTGTGCTCTGCTGCTTTTGGGAATGGGCTATCATGGAATGGTACTGGACCAAATGGAAGGTTTTGTTCTGGTAATCCTTTTCATGGGATTTATTCTTATCATGATTCGAGCTGCATTAAAGGCAAGAAAAACAGAACAATCCCAGGAAGATGAAACGGAAAAGCAGGCAGAGAAGACGCTGCCTGTCTGGAAATGCCTTTTGTTTGTGATAATAGGAGTAGTTGGAATTGCGCTCGGTGGTGACTGGGTAGTAGAAGGAGCCTCTACTGTAGCGACTGCATTTGGGCTTAGCCAGACCCTGATCGGTCTGACGATTGTTTCTATCGGAACCAGTTTGCCGGAATTAGTTACTTCTATTGTTGCAGCCAGAAAAAAAGAAGTGGATCTGGCTGTGGGAAATGCGATTGGCTCCAATATATTTAATATTTTGATGGTACTGGGTATTGCATCCACCATCAGTCCTATCGATTTTATTATGAATAATGTGATTGACATCGTGATATTAGTGGTCTTCAGCATAATCGCCTGGGTTATGGCAAAGTCCAGGAAGATAATAGAACGTCGGGAAGGACTGATCATGCTTTTGCTTTATGCCGGGTATATGGTATATATCATTGCCAGACCATAGGAGATTTGACAAATGAATAATCTGATTTTCAGCATCAACGCAACCTTTCCTGTCTTTTTAACTATGGCAGCAGGCATGCTGTTTAGAAAAATGGGTCTCATGGATGAGAACTTTGCGTCAAAGCTAAATAAATTTGTTTTTACAGCAGCACTTCCGGCACTTCTTTTTGAAGATTTGTCGG
>JBJENT010000206.1:0-8726 GCA_051880335.1 Lachnospiraceae bacterium | reverse complement strand
TCTTCCCGGTACTCTGATTCTCTTTTTATCCTGTGTTCCAGTTCTTCCTGTTCCTGTTGTAAAAGATGAAGCATAGCCGCATAATTCTGTTTGGCCTGATCTTCCAGTTTCTCTTTCACAGTAAGAACACTCTGCATTTTAAATACAAACTTAGCCATTTATTTTCACCATGCAGCATCCTTTTTGCTGTCATCTTCTGTTATTCTCCGGCAGCATCCTTTTGCAGTTATCTTCTGTTATTCCCCGGCGGCACCTGTAAAGATAGACGCCAGTTCCTGCAGGGTTTCTTCAAAAGAAATTTTGCTGTCCACATCCTGCATTAAAAAGCGGTTTACCAATTCAATCTTTTCAATTGCAAAATCAATATTCGGATTGCTTCCTGATTTATAAGCTCCGATATTGATCAGATCTTCTGCTTCCTGATAAGTCGCCAGTACATTTTTCAGTTTTCCTGCCAGTGCTTTATGTTCCTTTGTAGCAATACTGCTCATACATCTGGAAATGCTTTGCAGGATATCAATGGCCGGATAATGGTTCTTATGTGCCAGGCTTCTGTTTAACACAATATGTCCATCCAGAATTCCTCTGGCTGTATCGGTAATGGGTTCATTAAAATCATCCCCATCCACAAGTACGGTATATAATCCGGTAATAGACCCCTTTTCTGCTTTTCCGGCACGCTCTAAAAGCTTGGGCATCTCCGCATAAACACTGGGCGGATATCCTCTGGATACCGGCGGTTCTCCACTGGCAAGACCGATTTCTCTCTGTGCCATGGAAAAACGTGTCAGGGAATCCATCATCAGAAGGACATCTTTTCCCTGATCTCTGAAGTATTCTGCTATAGCAGTTGCTGTTTTTGCCGCTTTATTTCGTTCCAGTGCCGGTTTATCCGAAGTTGCAACAACAACAACAGACCTGGCCATACCTTCCGGTCCCAGATCTCTTTCAATAAACTCCCGCACTTCTCTTCCTCGTTCTCCGATCAGTGCAATCACATTAATATCAGCTTTTGTATTTCTGGCAAACATACCCAGCAGGGTCGATTTTCCCACACCGGAACCGGCAAAGACGCCGATTCTCTGTCCTTTACCGATGGTAATCAGACCATCTACTGCCTTTACCCCCAGCGGCAGGACTTCATCTATGATTGCTCTTTTCATGGGATCAGGGGGCGTTGCTTCAATCTGATAATCCGAAAACTCTTCCAGTGGTTCCTCATCAAGGGGTCTGCCCAGTCCGTCAAGGGTCTTGCCCAGCAGCCTGTCAGAAACTTTTACCACCAGGGGTTTTCCGGTATTTTCCACGATACTGCCCAGTCCAATTCCTTCTGTGATCTGATAGGGCATAAGCTGGGTTTTACCATCCTTAAAACCCACAACCTCCGATAAAATTCCCTCTCCCCTTCTATCTGATTGATAAATTTTACAAACATCTCCGATTTTAGCATCCGGTCCGGCAGACTCTATGGTAAGCCCGATTACATTGATCACCTTCCCCATTTTTTTGAAAAGAGGTTCATCCGCTATTTTTTTATATTTTTCAAAATCAATAGATGATGTATTCAAAACGATTACCTCGTTTCATCATTCTGTCTGGATAACAGTCGTAATTTTTTACCAAGTTCCTGTACTTCCAGATCAACACTGCAATCAAAAATACCGCCCCCAGTCTCAATCAGGCACTGACCTTTGTTTAAGGTAATGTCTTCTACCACATCAATACTGGCACCGGCAATATTTGTTATCAATTTCTTTTTTTGCATACTGACAAAAGGATAATCATCCTTTGATGTTTTGATGATAAAATCCTTTCCACTTTCAATACCATGAAGTGCTACATCTATGAGATGCAGCAGAATATCCACATCATCTCTCAGCGACACCTTAAAAACATGTTCATAGATTCTGGTAATCTGCTCTACGAAAACAGGTTCCAGTTCTTTCATTTTATCTTCATAATCCCGGCAGAGCTGCTGCCTCTCCTGTTCCAGCTGCTTTTTCACCGTCTCCACGGAGGATAACCCTTCCTGATATCCGGCATCATATCCCTGCTGCCTTCCCTCTGCTTCTGCAGCCTTTATGGTTTCTTCTCTGCGTTTTTCTATTTCTGCGCGTGCGTTTTCCTGCATCTGCCGGATTTCTTCCTGAGCCTGCTCCAGCATTTCTTTCTGTTGCTGTGCAAGCTTTTCTTTCTGCTGCTGTGTAAGCATCTCTTCCCTGGAAATCCTGCCGGAAACAGAGTCCGCTTTTTCTGTTTTTGGAGCCACTTCCCGATAAACCGTAGTGCTTTCTATTTCATCTCCAAAAAGTGCTTTTGCCTGCTCCGGATCCATATCATCGTAAACATCCCCGACAGGCTCTTCCTCTGATGACACTTCCGGTTCAGATGGATCATTTTTCCACAAATGTTCCATCTTACGTGCAAAAAGTTCACTGGTATCTATAATTCTTTTTTCTTCTGCTTGGTAAGTCACATATCCTGACTTTAATAAATTACTAGGCAATGATTTCGTCTCCTCCACCTCTGGAAATAACGATTTCTGCAGAATCTTCCAACTTTCTGATGATATTTACAATCTTCTGCTGAGCTTCTTCTACGTCTTTCATACGAACCGGGCCCATAAACTCCATGTCCTCTTTGATCATAACAGCCAGACGTTTTGACAGGTTGTTGAAGATAGCATTCTGCACCTGTTCATTAGCACCCTTCAGTGCCATTGCAAGGTCATTATTGTCTACATCACGAAGCACTCTCTGGATCGCACGGTCATCCAGCAAAAGAATATCTTCGAATACGAACATCTTCTTACGAATCTCATCTGCCAGTTCCGGCTCTTCGATTTCCAGTGCTTCCATAATATGTTTCTCTGTTCCACGGTCAACGGTATTCAGAATATCTACAACCGCATCCACACCACCGATAATGGTGTAATCCTGATTGACAAGAGATGCCAGTTTGGTTTCCAAAATAGACTCTACTTCCTTGATCACATCCGGGCTTGTCCTGTCCATAACAGCAATACGTTTTGCAACATCTGCCTGTCTGTCCGGTGGAAGTGCAGAAATGATCATGGCAGCCTGTCCAGGTGATAAGTAGGAAAGAATCAATGCGATGGTCTGAGGATGCTCATCCTGAATAAAGCTGAGTAGCTGGGAAGCATCTGTTTTTCTGACAAATTCGAAGGGTTTTACCTGTAAGGATGCTGTCAGTCTGCTGATCACATCCATTGCCTTGTCTTCCCCAAGTGCCTTCTCCAGCAGTTCTTTCGCATATCCGATACCGCCTTCTGCAATATACTGCTGTGCCAGACATACTTCGTAAAACTCGTTAATGACACGCTCTTTTATCTGCGGAGTAACGCTTCTGGTATTGGCTATTTCCAAAGTAAGTTCTTCGATTTCTTCTTCTTTTAAATGTTTGAAAATGAGAGCTGATTTTTCAGGGCCCAAGGTAATCAGCAGAATTGCTGCTTTTTGGAGTCCACCGATTTTATCATCCATTGAACTGGAACTTCTGGCCATGTCTTATCTCCTATCCCCAATCTTCATTCAGCCAGTTACGAAGTAGTGCCGCAACTGCTTCCGGATTTTCATCCACAAATTTCTCAATCAATTTCCTGGTTTCTGATTTGGATTCCAATTCAATATCTTCTAAATCAGATTCCGGCTGTGACTGTAAAAGTGTTTCTACAGAAAGTTCTTCTACCGGTTCTTCCGGAGTCCGCTCTTTCATCATGCTTCTCAAAATAACAAAAGCAAGCAGTCCGAGAATCAGTGCAATCAGAACAAATACAATAATATCCGAGGTGCCTACATTAAGCCCCTCTTTATCCACGAACCAGTTCTCGGAATAGGCAATCATGGAAATGTTTTCCGCTGCAATACCGGTGGCCTTTGCTACCACATCAATCACATCATCGTCCACGGTCATACGTGTCCGTTCCGAGTTTGCTGCTTTATACTCATCCCAGGATATACCATCCAGCAGTCCCTGCTTTTTGGCATCCTCTTCTTTTATGACTACATAATCAATGGCAGTAACTGCAATGGAAGAAGTATCGTATTTGATACTTCCCGCCGGGATGCTGGTCTTGGTAATATTCTCATCCGGCAGGTATTTATAGGATTCTTCTGTTACTGTAGTACTCTGATTTTCATTGTCCTGGATCACATAGGTGGTTCCTTCATCATTGGAATCGGTTCCCGGAACATCACCTCCACCGGCTGTGGAATCAGAATTATAAATATTGGCCTCTGCCAGAAGTCCCTGTGTGGAGTTCTCATCAGAGCTGTAATCATGGTTGGTAATATCTTTGGTAGAAAAATCAATATCCAGGTTGCTGGCTACTTCAATATTGTCAAAGCCATTGGTTCCAAGCAGAACTCTTTTTACCTGACTGGCCACAATCGCTTCTGCCTGCTGTTTCACATTCATCTGGGAAGTAGCGCTTCCTGCAAGAGAATAGTCATCACTGCCGGAATACAGCATATTTCCGTCAGTATCCATAATAGTTATATTTTCTGCATTGTCATTTCCCAGCTGGGTTGCCACAGCCTTTGCCAGGAACGCTGCGCTGTCCGTAGAGAAATCACCTTTCAGTTCCAGAACAATGGATGCATAGGAATTCTGATCCGAGCTGATCAGCGTCCCATCATTATCCGGAATATGTAACATGACGGTTGCTTTTTCAATAGCCGGGAACATCCCGATAAAGTCATTTTCCAGTCTTTTTTCCAGATATACGATATATCGTTTCTGTTTATCCGATTCCGTGGTGCTAAAGCCTCCGGAAGTCACGTTTTCGATTCCATAAGCAGATGCCTGGATATCATTGGCACCGAGAAGCAGATTGGCTTCTGAGAGCTGGGAACTGAGAATGCGGATCTGCAGTCCGTCATCGGATACCTCATAAGTCATATCCTGTCCGTCCAGAAGTTCTGTGATCTGTGCTGCCTCTTTTGTGGTTTCACAGGTTGCCAGAAGCGTATACTGGGGTCTGGATAAAACAGATATCAGAATAACAAAAGCAAGCACAACAGCAGCAGAGGCACATACAATAATGGTCCTCTGTTTTATGCTGAGTGCTTTCCACCACTCTACTATTTTATTAAGCAACTCCCGAATTCTCTCTTGCATCTATCGGTTCTCCCGTTTTTTGTTCTGTATTCTGCATCCTTTCCTATGCCCGTAAAATATCAGTTCTGCAAGTACTGCCTTTTTATATATCGGGCCAGTTCCTGCACTATATCTGCATCTGCATGATTTCTTTATAGGCATCCAGAAGCCTGTCCCTGATCGCTACAGTATATTGCAAAGAAACAGATGCTTTCTGCAGTGCAATGGTAAGATCATGGGTGTTTTCCGTCTCTCCCATTGCCCATTTGATCTCTTCATTCTCCGCATCCGATAAATATGCATTGGTTGTATTGATATTCTCAATAGCAGTATTCAGTAAAGAATCAAAACCGGTGGTCTGATCCGTTTTACCCGCCTGTTCATAACTCAAAAATGGATTTTTTGCTGCCCGTGCCACTGCTGCCGAATTTGCACTGAACAAAGATGTGATATCCATATTTTACCTCCTCCGTATCATTACGATCCGATATTTAATCCCTGCATTGCGATGCTCTTGCTGGATTCAAACGCGGTGGCATTTGCCTCGTAAGAGCGGCTGGCATCGATCAGATTCACCATTTCTGTTACGGTATCCACATTGGGATAGGTAACATATCCATTCTCATCCGCATCGGGATGGGAAGGATCGTAAACCTTGTTCATTTCAGTCCAGGTATCTTCATACACACCGGTGACTTTAACACCACTGCCTGAATACTTATCCCTTGCCTGATTCAGCACATGGGCAAAAGGCGTGTGGGATCCCTTTTCTTCAAAGGTAACTACTTTACGCCGGTATGGTGTTCCATCCTCGGTTCTTGTTGTATTGGCATTTGCTATATTTTCTGAAATGATATCCATACGGTATCTCTGTGCTGTCATACCGGATGCATTGATATCAAATGAAGTAAACATTCCCATGTTTTTTCCCTTCCGCTTTACGCTTTTCTTCTATCTGGCTGCTTTCCTGCCAAATGCTTTTTATTTCATTACGGTCTGTAAATTGGTAAATTCCTGATTAATGGATGTCATAAGACCATTGTACCGGATCTGGTTTTCAGCCAGATAAACATTTTCCACATCCACATCCACGTTATTGCCATCTGCTCTGTAGGAATAGCCTGCGTAATCTGTATATGCCTTTGGCCTTAAGTCCTTATTGTTCAGCACTGCCACCTTTTCATCCATAGTGGTATACCTGGAAGCCCCAAGTGCCCTTTTCAGCTGTGCTTCAAAATCCACATCTTCCCTTTTATAGCCCGGAGTGTCTACATTTGCCAGATTATTGGAGATACAATCGTTTCTCAGCCATGCTGCATCAGCTGCTTTGTCCAGAACATTCATGTAATCATACACATTGGTATTCAAAAGACTGCTCATATCATTTACTCCTTTCAAAAGTCATGTGGGTAAACTACAGACCTCTACTACTCGCATAATATCACTATCTTATTACATTATAGTTTAACGGTACAAAAAAACAAGATTTTTTTACAAAAGAACCACATAATATTGTGTTTTTTTTCTTTTTATCCACAAAATGTGCATAAAATTACGTTTTTCAAAAACGTAAAAAGGAATTTACCGGTTTGTCCCATAAATTCCTTTTTTATTATGTCATCCCTGACCTGCTATTCTGTTTTGTAACTACTTAGTGACATGCTTTCAAAAATCCGTATCACCCTGTAATATTTATATCGGCACAATCATCTGTTTTGCTGAGCCTTAATTTCATCAATTTCATCATAAATGGAATCATTGATTACTTTGATACAGGTTCCCTTCATCCCCGAAGATCTGGATTCTATGACTCCTGCACTTTCCATTTTCCGAAGTGCATTCACGATAACCGATCTGGTGATTCCCACCCGGTCTGCAATTTTGCTTGCTACCAGGATTCCTTCTTTCCCATCCAGCTCGTCCAATATGTATACGATAGCATCTACTTCGGAGGAAGACATGGTTCCGATAGCCGATTTCACTTCCGCCACTTTTCTCTTTTCCTCTGCGGACTCTTCGCTTTCTGCCCGAAGGATTTCCAGTCCAACTACTGTGGTTCCATATTCACAGAGGATGATATCGTCAATATCATATTGTTCATTTTCCCTGTAAATAAACAGGGATCCAAAACGTTCTCCTGCAATTTCAATGGGTGAGATCAAAACATGATGTTTCTGGGACACTTCCGCTTCAAAGCCCAGTGTTTCCAGATTTACATTTTCCTTTGTAGACAAAATTCCAAGAAGCCTTTCATTCAGCTTCTTATCTACAAAATCACCCACCTGATTTCTAAGCAGTCCCTGAATCAGTTCAATCCGCTTATTTTCAGCCACACCAAGTATTTTCCCTTTTTTGCTGATCACAAGCACATTGGACTCCAGAATTTCCATCATTACTTTACAAATATCATTAAAAATCACAATACCCGAACTGTTATTGTGAAGCAACTTTCCGATTTTCCTTGTTTTATCAAGCAGCTGTATACTACTCACTTTTTCACCCCCGCTTTTACACTTTCTAAATTGGTAACTATTCAGAAACCCATTCGCAAACATTTTATTACATTTTGTATGGCTCTGAATAGATAAATTGTATATACAAAAACAAAAAGACATTGTAATTTTAGCACAATGTCTTTTCAAAATCAACAAATGAGTGAGTATTTATTTGGCTCATCTGATTTATTTGTTTTTATCCGGTAAAATGTAGAAACCTTTGTCACTTAGATACATTATCTGTCACAAAACCACAGTCCTCTGAGGAGCAGACCAGTTTATTCCCTTTTTCCAACATAATGCTTCCGCATTTCTCACAGCGTTTCTGGGACGGTTTCTGCCATACCATGAAATCGCACTCCGGATTATCTACGCATCCGTAATATCTTCTGCCCTTTTTCGTCTTGCGAATCACGATGTCTTTTCCACACTTTGGACAATTTACACCGATCTTCTCCAGATATGGTTTAGTATTCCGGCATTCCGGGAAACCTGGACATGCCAGAAATCTTCCGTGTGGTCCATATTTAATCACCATCTGGCGACCACATATATCACAGACCTCATCCGATACTTCATCCCGTATTTCGACTTCTTCCAATTCCTTTTCTGCTGCTTTTACTGCTTCGTCCAGATCCGGATAGAAGTTCTCTACCACAGTCTTCCAGTTCACATTTCCAAGTTCCACGCCATCCAGCAGAGCTTCCAGATTGGCTGTAAAGTTTACATCCACAATGGTTGGAAATGCCTCTTTCATCATCTGATTGACCACTTCGCCAAGCTCTGTCACATAAAGATTTTTGTTCTCTTTTGCCACATATCTTCTGCCCATGATCGTGGTAATGGTAGGAGCATAGGTACTTGGTCTTCCGATTCCAAGTTCTTCCAGGGCTCTTACCAGAGAGGCCTCTGTATAGTGTGCCGGTGGTTGTGTAAAGTGCTGTTTGCTATCAAATTTTTCAAGAGAAAGAACGGTATCCCGATCCAGCTGTCTTGTCAGGATCTGGTTATCTTCCTTTTCTTCTTCCTCTGTATAAACGCTCAAAAAGCCATCGAATTTTAATTTGCTGGCTGCTACGGTAAACCGTTCCCCTGCTCCGTCGATTTTCACAG
>JBJENT010000205.1:0-8820 GCA_051880335.1 Lachnospiraceae bacterium | reverse complement strand
GCTGACTCTATGGCACCGTATTTTACTGCCAGGATCACCAGATCATAAGGCTCTGCCTGTTCAGCCCTGGCGATAGGAAGCTTTTTTTCTTCTCCCTGTATCTCAAAAGTCTTTTTCAAATATTTGTCATACCGCTCTGCACCCAGTAAAAAATCAACAGCCTCCGGACCAATATGATCAGCGATATGATTGCCATATAAAAGGCCCAAAGCTCCCATTCCTATGATTGCTGCTTTTTTGATCTGCATAGTACTTATTCCTTTCGTATTCCGTTGGGGATTGTGGTGGGGACGTTTCTTTTGTCCACACTGCACCCTCTGCAATCTTATCATAAAAGGAATGGATACGCCAGAGCTCAGGTACTTTGTATGTTTACATTTAATCCATTTCCCTTAGTCAGAGATATCATAATCCTGAGTAGTACACGCTTTCTTTTTTCCGGACAGTTCCTGATAGGTCATCCAGATAATAACCGCTGCGATCAAAAACGTCAAAATATCCGATAAAGGCATGGAATACAACACGCCATCCAGTCCGAAAAAGATTGGTAAAATCAGTGCAAATCCAACTCCGAATACAATCTCCCGGACCATGGAAATCACCATGGATGCCACACCTTTTCCAAGGGACTGCAGATAAATAAAAGTTCCCTTATTTACCGTTGCCAAAATCATCATACAAAGATAAGTTCTAAAGCTCTTCACTGCAAACTGGGTATAATAAACACTTTCATTGGATGCTCCAAATATTCCGATCAACTGCATTGGGAAACATTCTACGATTACAAGCGCTATCCCACCTACGATTGCTTCACAGGTAAGCAGCAGGGTGAAAAGCTTTTTCGCCCGGTCTTTCCTGCCTGCGCCGATGTTGTAACCAACGATAGGGATGCATCCTGCTGCCATACCAACCGCAATGGAAATCACAATCTGGAAAAATTTCATAACGATTCCTACCACTGCCATTGGGATCTGTGCATATTCTGCCTGCCCGAAAATTTCATCCAGGGCACCATATTTTCGAATCATGTTATTGATTGCAGCCATGGCCAGAACCAGCGAAATCTGTGACAAAAAGCTTGTAATTCCAAGCATGATATACTTTTTCATCAGCTGCACATGCAGACGGAAGCTGCTTTTTTCCAGAGAAACTACTTTCATATGGAAAAGATACCATATGGAGAGAACTGCTGTAAAAATCTGGCCTGCTACAGTAGCAATGGCAGCACCTTTCATTCCCATGTGCATCGGGAAAATGAAAATAGGGTCCAGAATAATATTGATAACAGCACCAGCAACGGTTGTTACCATGGCAAATTTGGGGCTTCCATCAGAACGGATAATCGGGTTCATTGCCTGTCCAAACATATAGAATGGAATTCCAAGAGAAATCCAGAAGAAATATTCTTTGGAACATGCAAATGTTTCCGCATTCACACTGCCCCCAAATGCCTTTATAATTCCATCCATACAGGTCAGATATACTATGGTCAGCATAACACTTGCGATTATGCAGACAAGAACAGCACTTCCTACACTTTTGTGTGCATCATCCTTTCTTCCTGCTCCAAGAGAAATACTGACAAAGGCGCAGCAGCCATCCCCAATCATAACCGCAATCGCCAATGCAACTACGGTAAGCGGAAATACAACCGTGTTTGCTGCATTTCCATAGGATCCGAGATAAGTAGCGTTGGCAATAAATATCTGGTCAACGATATTATATAGTGCTGCCACCAGCAGCGAAATGATACATGGAATAGAGTATTTTCTCATAAGGCTTCCAACCGGAGCCGTCTCTAAATACATATTTGATTTTTCTTTCATAATAGTCCTCCTTTTCCTCGTCGCCATAACAGAAAACGAGTGGCAGATACTGGATTTACGCAGTTTCTGCCACTCGTTCATTGGCTATTTTATTTTAAATTTTTCTGAAAAGTCAAGAAGGAATTTTATTCACTGTGGTTGCATAGGGGATGTCCTCACTGCCAATCCTCTTATATCCCCAGCTCTCCGTAATAGGACCGGATCAGATCCGCTGATTTATAAAGTGCTTCTTTTTCTTCTTTATCCAGTCTGATCTCTACGATTTCTTTTGCACCGGTTGCATTGATGATCGTAGGCACACTGAAAAATAAGCCTTCCAGTCCATACTGCCCATCCAGATAAACACTGATTGGCAGAATTCTATTTTCGTTAAATAAAATAGATTTCACGATAGCTGAAGTAGAAGCTGCAATACCATAACAGGTGTTTCCCTTTCTATTAAAGATTTCCCATCCGGCTTCTTTGGTCTGCTTTAGCAGTTCTTCCTTCGTTGTATTACGGGTACGTTCTGCGTTATCTGCCAAAACATCCTTTACATATTTTCCGCCGATAGTTGCTGTCTCCCAGGAAATAAACTCTGTATCGCCATGCTCTCCCAAAATAAATGCTTCTACGCTCTTACAGTCTAAATCATACATTTGAGCCAGGCTGCAGCATAAACGCGCTGTATCAAGTGCTGTACCACTTCCGATGACTCTGCCTGCCGGAAGTCCGGACAATTTCCATACCAGATACGTCATGATATCTACCGGATTGGAGACAACAAGGAAGATTCCTTTAAATCCACTTTCCATAACAGAATTCACAATACTGGTCATAATCTTAATACTTGGTGACAGCATTTCCAAACGATTATGGGAATCCTTTGGCATAGGTGCAGATGCTGTGATGACTACGATGTCCGCATCCTTACAGTCTGCATAATCTCCCACCTTGATATTAATATTTCGATTCATGAAGTAAACGGAATGCTGCATATCCAGTGCCTCCGCATATGCTTTTTCCTTATTTACGTCAATCAGTACAATTTCTTCGCATAACCCCTGATTGATAATGCTATATGCTGTGGTTGAACCTACATTTCCGGTTCCAACGATGACTACCTTGGAATTCATAAAACTCATATTTTGATACCTCCGGTTATTATAATCTATACTCACATTATAACTGATGAAAAAGAAATTAAGTAGTCATATTCTGCATTTCTTTTGTCCACAAGTATTCCCGAACAATCTCCTCCGGCATCAGAGAACCTCCCGTTGCCCACACAATATGAACCGGCTCCACCTTATCCCCGGCTTTCTTTTCCAGCATTTCCAGGTACTTTTCCATTTCCGGATACTTTGCAAAGCCGCTGTATCCGGCAAATGCTGCACAGGATGAAGGTTCGATGATGATCTGATCCGCTTCATACAATTTACGCATATATTGGTATAATGCAGCATCCTCCACAGTTATAATTCCACTGAGAACATGTTCCATGACACCGGCAACCAGTGCGGAACACCGCCCTACTGCCAGCCCGTCTGCATCTGTGCTTCCACTCAGCCCATAGTCTGCCACAGAAACCCGGTCTTTTAATCCTGATGCCATGCCTACCAGCATGCAGCATGCCTGGGTTGGTTCCACGAAGAAACAGTGTACATGATCTCCCCAAATATTTTTCAGACCAAAGGTAATCCCACCGGGTGCTCCTCCGACGCCGCAGGGAATGTATACCACAAGGGGGTGTTTTTCATCAATCGCGATGCCCTGATCGTCCAGCTGTTTCTTTAAACGTTCTCCGGCAACCGCATATCCCAAAAACAGATTCGCAGAATGCTCATCATCTACAAAATAACTTTTTTCATCCTGATCCGAAAGGCGACGTCCCTCTTCCACTGCTTTTCCATAATCATCCGCATATTCTTTTACAATGACTCCCTTTTCTCTCAGGAGCTTCTTTTTCCATTCCTTGGCATCTTCCGACATATGGACAATGGCCTGGTACCCGATAGCCTCAGACATGATGCCTATGCTCATCCCTAGATTTCCGGTAGAGCCAACCTGTACCTTATATCCACCGAAAAAGTCCCGGGCATCAGCCAGCCCGGCGTAAGCATCCGGATTTCCGTTCCGGACATCCTCTTTGGTAAGCAGTCCTGCCTCCAGGGCAAGATCTTCTGTATGCTTCAGCACCTCATAAATCCCGCCTCTGGCCTTCACACTTCCGGCAATGGCTAAATGGGAATCGCATTTCAAAAACAGCCTTCCCGGAATTTCTTTTCCCCCATTTTCCCGGGTAATGGAATCCTTTGTTGCTGCTATCTCTTTTAAAGGTGACTCAATGATTCCTCCGGTAATGGTTGTTTCCGGAAATAATCTCATAATAAGCGGTGCAAACCGGCTAAGTCTTTTCGAGGCATCTGTCACATCTGCCTCAGACAGAGGAAGGCCGCCTTTTACTGCCTCATAGTCTGCCAGATTCTGATTCATCCAACAGGTCTCTCTGGCTTTTCGAACATTTTCTTCCCATGAAATCATTTACTGTACCTTCCTTCCAAGACAAAAGTGCTATTCTACGGACAAAAGAAACGTCCCCATTACTGAAAGTGCTATTCTGCAGACAAAAGAAGCGTCTCCGCAATGACTGTCTCCATATCCGACAGATGAATATAGTGTCCGCTGCTTTTTGCCTGAATATACTTCGTGGTTTTACTGAATGTCAAGTACTCTTTCATGATGTCCTGCCACATATTTTCTACTTCCTCTGCAAATTCTCTGGGGTTATTTCCAAATTGCATGCTTTCCTTTATCGCGAACTCGGAATCATGGGTGATCAGCGTAAGCGGGATATCCGGAAATCCTTCCCTACTCTCCAGCGCCTGTATCTCCTTTTTATCATGGGCCAGCACATACTCCTGATATGCAGTGTCCAGATGGGTTATGTTGGTATAACTGTTTAGTATTGCATTCTCTGCCTCTGAAGAAAAATTTTTGAAATAATAAAAAGGCGGTGCATTTTTCATCATTTTCTTAACCAGCCAGCCCATCTTCATTTTTGCCAGCTTCTTCATCAGAATCAGGTTGCCGCTCTTATCCACGCCGGATTTGGTATACTGCTTCGGAGATAGCTTTTCTTTAAATAGATAATCTCTGGCAGATAAGGGGTCGAGTAAAAGGATTCCGCCCACCTGTTCCGGAAAAAGTCTGGCGTACTGCGGGGCATAAAGTCCGCCCTGGGAATGGGCTATCAGAATCACTTTTTCTGTATGTTCTATCTGCGCAAGAAGCTGATGGAGTTCCTGGGCGATATGTTTAGGAGTTCTGACGTTTTCAGTTGCCGGACTTCGGTTTATCCCATATCGCTCGTATAAAAGGACACCACCGGAACATCCCGGCTGACCGGCTGATTGTTCCACCAACCGTTCTGCAAGTGGCATCCATTCCTCAATGCATGCTCCCAATCCCATTTCCACTACAAATCGAAGAGGTAAATTTCCTACTATTTTGTAATACTGCATTCTCTGCTCCTTTCCATGATCTCCACCAGTTTTCCATAATCTTTCTGGTCAAAAAGCCCCATAAATTCTTCTATAAAGAGTGTTTCGTACTGCCTATGCTGCTGATTGATTTTTTCCCCTTTGGGTGTTAGGGAAAGCAACTGTTCCCGTCCATCCAGGGGATTTTTTTCTCTGCAGATATAATTTTGTTTGACCAGTCTGCTGACTGCGGATACCACTGTAGTCTTGGGCATATTCAGTTTCAGGCTGATCTGTCTGGCAGTGAAACCTTCATGCTCTTCAAGGAGTGCCAGGATGGTAATATCTCTGTTGCATAGAGACAGAAAATCCTTGTACTCTCCTTCGGAAAAGATTTTTTCATTGATATCTGCCATACGATGCATGAGATCTTTTAGTAAAATCGCAAGCTTCTCTTTTGAATTCCTTTTTTCTTTCATGTCCTTTTCCCCTTCAAATAGAACGAATATCGTTCTACTTGAGAATAAAGAAAACCGCATGGTTTGTCAAGAATGACTTTCCATGCAGTCCTTGGTGCCTATAGCATAATTCTATCTCCTGTTTTCACATTACTTCTCTTCTGCACATGTCTTGGGTACACGTTTTTGTACCGATATATGCTAAGCATCAATCCAATGAGTGCATAAGAAAGAATCAGATTGTTTTTGCCTGCAGAAAAGAACGGTAAAAACGTACTGGATACCGGAAGCAATCCCAGATTTTCAAAAATATTGATGGCTGTGTTTAGGGCAAATATCATTCCACAGCCATAGCCCATGAGCATTCCCAATTGATTGTTCTGATGTGTTGCTATCTGAAAAATCATTACAATCATGGCCGCTAAAATACAAACCACGAGAATTCCTGCCAGCATACCATAATTTGCTGATAAGGTGACAAAAATATAATCACTGCTGTAATTGGGAATTGCACCTATCACTTCTTTTCCGCAATTTCCTACCAATTTGCTGGACGCCATAAAATTACGCAAAAGAGTAGTCACATAATTGGCATCTCCACTATTTGACAGAAATGCATTGATACGGGCTATTTGATACGTCGCCAGCCGATTCATGGCAACCATACCGGCGAGACCTATCATTGGTCCCAGTATACCGATCACCCAGATTCCCGGGATTACAATTTTTTTATTGATCAAAAACCAGTCCTTCCCAATCGCTACGGTAAGCAGAACCAGCATAGAAAGAAACATAATCGCTGCCAGCATCACATTCGGTAAGGTAAATGCCACATAAACCGGAACAATCATCCAGAGAAGAGATTTCAAAAAACCAACATATCCGGTTTTGTAATACTTGTAAAGAACCGCCCCATATATGGGTACATAGAAACTTAAAAGAACAAAGGAAGTGATACGTAACGGTCCCACTCCAACATAATATGCCACTCCATTTATCCTATTTGTCACGGCTCCTGAAATGACAGTTAACAGAATCATGATAACCGCTATCAATCTGGCATATTGGGCGATTACCGTATAATCGATAAAATAGATCAGAACCATGACTGCCAGTCCCACAAGCACACCATACACATATCTCGTACTTCCCACATCTATCCGGCTGATTATTTCTCCATCAAAACGAGCCAGCCTAAAACAAATGATCTTATGCAAAATGATCCCAAGCACACTAATCACGGAAATAAGTGCTAATAGTTTCCAGGCAATCTGTGGCTTATGAATCCGGTCCATGGATACCCCCACTGCGACCGGATCACCCATATCCAGCACCGCTGCTCTTTCTGCCTCTTCCTTACTCATTCCGAAATGAATATTGTCTTCCATCTGGTCCTCTATATGGGCTCTGATTTCTTCTTCAATAAAAGGTCTGGCTTTCTTACATCTGATCTGCAAAAGCAGGGTCTTTAAATATTCCTCCATTTATGACACCCCCATTGCAAGCACATTGGTTACCGCGGTCTGATATTCCTTCCATTCGCTTGTCTTTTGCTGTAACAGTTCTTTTCCATCCTTTGTAATACTATAATACTTTCGAATCTTACCCAGATATTCCTGCTCATAAACCGTTAACAGACCTTTTTCCTCCATACTATGCAAAAGAGGATATAAAGTGCCCGCCTTCAGTTCAAATACATTTTGAGATTTCTTCCTTAACGTATCGATCATTTCATATCCATACATATCTTTTTCTGCCAACAGGCGCAGGATCAGCATAGTCATGCTCCCTGAAATAAGAGATTTATCTACTGCCATATTTCCACCTCCATTTATATAGGTTCTCGATATATCGACTATCTATATAATATATCGGTTATCTATATATGTCAAGATTTTTTTTTGGGGGACGTACATTTTGTTATTACAATTTAAATAAATAAGCTTTTCCGTTGCAGGACAGAGGGACACTCCTATGGACAAAAGGGCTATTCTGAGGACAGAAGAAACGTCCCCACTGCATCAATCCTGCCATCAAAGTACACAAAATCTTTATCCGGATAATTCCACACTGCTTGCAGTCTGCCGGGATATCTTATTCCATTTTCAGCGGTGTAATAATCTCCACAGACAGCAGACCAGGGCACATATTCCATTCTGCCATCGGACAGCGTAATTGCCCGGTCATTTGTAGTAAAACGGGTCATCTCGTACTGCTCGTTGAAATGAAATATCCCACTTGCAGTCTGTCCCTTATAGGCAATCACTGCTTTTACTTCATAGTCACTGATTTCTTCAAAAGAAATATAATCCTGCAGGAAAATATCCGGTGCGAAAAGACTTTCTGCCAGAAATGTCACAAGGCCGGACTGATCCATTGCCTCCCCACGCTGGTCAAACAGAGTAAAAACCTTTCCAAGTACTCCTTTCATACCGCCTGTTCCGTTCTGATAGTAATCGCATCCTTCAAATGGAATCCCAAACATACTGCTGTCAATCAGCGCCATCCTGCACGGATTTTCCACAAAATTATACTGGGTATAATCGATTTTCAGCTTTGGTCCATCAACGCTTTGCATGAAATCCACAGCATGGTATTCCAATTTGAAACAGGAAATTTTAGGTTTGCCGATATACCCACAGTTTTTCACATATTGTTTCAGTGCCATGGGCAGGTGACTGAATTCTTCTTCTGTGTAAGCTACATTTATGCCAGTTTCGCCTGTGAGAGTTTCGTCTGTGAGAGTTTCTCCTGCGAAACTTTCGCCTGTAAGAGATTTCTTCTTCCCGGAAATTTTCTCTTTCCTTCCTGAAACATTGGCTGTCATGGCATCCATTTCCCTCTGAAACTTACTTTTCAAAGGCGAGTACGGGATTTTGAACCACACAATTAAAAGAATTAATAAGATTAGAAGTACAGTGATGATTATTTTTAACATTTCTTCCTCGATTTTTGTTTTTGTTTCATTGTACAGCGGAGATGTTCCTTCTGTCCACAGGATAGTTCTTCGTCCCTACTACATTGACAACCATCTCTCTACCGTCTAAAATATATTACATCTGTAATACTTAAGGA
>JBJENT010000204.1:0-36880 GCA_051880335.1 Lachnospiraceae bacterium | reverse complement strand
CTCATTGATTTGTAATCTCCCGAAAAATATGGTATACTGAGCGAAATCAGTAAACCATATGGAGTGTATCTTTCAATGAAAACCTATGTAAATGAATCAGCTGAAAATTATTTGGAAACCATTTTGCTTCTCAGCAAAAAACTTCCGGTTGTCCGTTCTGTCGATATAGCAAACGAACTGGATTTTAAGAAATCAAGTGTCAGTATTGCTATGAAGAATCTTCGTGAAAAAAATCATATCGCTGTTTCAGACCAGGGTTTTATTTATTTGACCGACAGCGGCAAAAAAATCGCTGAAATGATTTATGAACGTCATGAACTTCTTTCCTCATGGCTTAAGAGTATGGGCGTCCCCGACGAAATCGCCAATGAAGATGCCTGCAAAATGGAACATGTCATCAGTAAAGAAAGTTTTGAAGCAATCAAAAAGCATGTGAAGGGCTAATCCCTCACATGCTTTTTTACCATCCATAATTCATTTTCCGATACCCATGATTCATCAACCGTCATCTGTCAGCTTCACCCATCACTCTTCCTTTTCCGGAAGGTCATCATAGCTTTCCAGAAAATGATGCTTCACTCCATTTTCTTTATATGCGATGATCGTCTTCAAATTCACATTTTCCACACTTCTGAAAATATTAGCCTCCACATAAGGATTGGTCTTCTTCATCTCTGCAATCATTTTTTTGATTTCCATTCGCTTGGATGCATCTGTGCCATCCGTCCGGCAGGAACTGCAATTATCGGTAAAACGACATGCACACTGTAAAAACTTAAGACCGTTATAGTCTCTCCAGTGTTTTATGTCCTCTTCCCGCACCAGATACATCGGTCTGATCAGTTCCATTCCCTCAAAATTTGTGCTGTGCAGCTTTGGCATCATGGTTTGCACCTGAGCCCCATATAACATTCCCATCAAAATGGTTTCAATCACATCATCATAATGGTGTCCCAGCGCGATCTTATTACAGCCCAGTTCTTTTGCTTTGCTGTATAAATATCCCCGGCGCATCCTGGCACATAGGTAACATGGAGATTTTTCTATCTCATATACCGAGTCAAAAATATTCGTTTCAAACACCGTAATCGGAATATCCATCATTTTTGCATTCTGCTCAATGATTTCCCTGTTTTCCCTGCTGTATCCCGGGTCCATTACCAGAAAGATCAGCTCAAAAGGGAATTTATCATGCCGCTTTAATTCCTGAAAGAGCTTCGCCATCAGCATAGAATCTTTTCCACCGGAAATGCAGACTGCTACCTTATCATTTTCCTGAAGAAGGTCATACTCATTGATCGCTTTTGCAAATTTGGAAAAAATACTTTTGTGAAATTTCTTGCGGATGCTTTTTTCGATTTCTTCTTTTCTATTCCGGTTCTCAGACTGCCGCATCATCTCCAGAACATATGCTGCATAACCGTCTTTCAAACTATACGCATCATAGCCCAGCTCACGAAACCATTCTGCCACATCTATACTTACAAGTCCTCTGTTGCAGCAGAATATAACCATTTTCTCCTGAGATATTTCATCCCTATGTTCCCGAATACCTTCTTCCGGGATGCAAATCGATCCTTCTATCGTTCCATATGCGATAGCATCCTCACCCCGGATATCGATCAGCTGATACTGATCCGGAGAAAGCTTCCCCATCTCTTCCACTGTGATCTCTATTTTTTGCAGTTTTTTCTTTTCATCCATCATTCTCTGTTTCTCATTTTCCGATTTTATGTTTTTAATACACTTTATTCCTTTTTCACGCAAAGGCTCTCTGCGTTATTTTACGCCGGATTTTTCTTCTCATAACGCACAATATTATAATAGGAAAACGACAGAGTTTCAATCGCTGATTTCTTCCAATCATCTAAACGCTGGTTTCATGATAAGGTCTAAACAGCAAATACAGAAGTACAATCACAAGCAGGAATGCAGCAGCTGTTCCAATTCCAAATACACCTGTGGTAATTAATGTTCCGATTTGATAGATGCACATTGCAACTACATAAGCAAGTAAACACTGATATCCAATTGCAAACCAAAACCATTTTGCATTGTTCATCTCTCTCTTGATAGCTCCCATGGCTGCAAAACATGGTGCACATAAAAGATTGAATACCAAAAATCCATATGAAGCAATCGGTGTCATCACACTTGCGAGGCTTCCCCAGATTTCTGTTCCATCCTCTGCTACCTCTGCAAATCCAAAGAGAAGACCGAAGGTAGCAACTACATTTTCTTTTGCGATAAGTCCGGTTACCGCTGCCACTGCCATCTTCCATCCTTCACCGGCCTGTGTCCATCCAAGAGGTGCAAAGATCCAGTCAATCGCATTTCCGATCACTGCAAGGATACTTTCATCTAACTGTTCTGCCTCCAGCATGCCAAATCCGCCATCTGTCCATCCAAAGCTCATCAGGAACCATAAAATAATAGTGGATAACAGAATGATGGTTCCTGCCTTTTTAATAAAGGACCATCCACGCTCCCACATGCTTCTCAGTACGTTACCGACTGTGGGCCAGTGATAGGCAGGTAATTCCATAATGAAAGGTGCCGGATCTCCTGCGAACATTTTGGTTTTCTTTAAAATAATACCGGAGCAGATAATCGCTGCTACACCTACAAAATATGCACTCCAGGCTACCCATCCTGCATTATCAAAGAACGCCCCTGCAATCAACGCAATAATCGGAAGTTTCGCACCACAGGGAACAAAAGTCGTTGTCATAATGGTCATCTTCCGGTCACGGTCATTCTCAATCGTACGGGATGCCATGATACCCGGTACGCCACAGCCGCTTCCGATCAGCATCGGGATAAAGGACTTTCCGGAAAGCCCGAATTTACGGAAAATTCTATCCATGATAAAGGCAACTCTCGCCATGTATCCGCAGCTTTCCAAAAATGCCAGGAACAGGAACAGCACCAGCATCTGAGGTACAAAACCAAGCACAGCGCCTACGCCGGAAACCACACCATCTACAATTAATCCGGTAAGCCAGTCTGCACAACCGATTCCTTCAAAAAAGCTCTGTGCCCCCGGAACAATCCATTCCCCAAACAGTGTATCATTGGTCCAGCCGGTAAACCAGTCACCCACTGTAGTAACCGACACGTAATATACCACAAACATAACAAGGGCAAAAATCGGAAGGGCAGCCCATCTGTTGGTCAGAACACGGTCGATCTTATCTGAGGTGGTCATCTGTCCCTTTTTCGTTTTTGTCACACATTCCCCTATAATCAAAGAAATATATTCATATCTCTCATTTGTGATGATACTTTCTGTATCATCGTCAAAAGCATCCTCCATCTGTTTGATTTCTGCTGAAACATCCGGAACCGCTTTCATCTGGCTTTGGATTTTGTCATCCTTCTCCAACAGCTTGATCGCAAAGAAACGCTTCTGCTCCTCCGGAATATCCTTTCCCAGCTTGCCTTCTACAGCAGAGATGATTTCTTCTGCCTCTGTTGAAAAAGTATGTACACGGGCGGTCACTGCTTTCTTCTGTGCCAGTGCCACTGCTTTTTCAACAGCCTTCTGAATACCGGTTCCTTTTAATGCAGAAATTTCTACCACTTCACAGCCCAGCTTTTTGCTGAGTTTCTCTACATATATCTTATCCCCTGTCTTTTCCAGAACATCCATCATGTTGACTGCCATCACAACAGGAATGCCCAGTTCCATAATCTGAGTGGAAAGATAAAGATTTCTTTCAATATTCGTTCCGTCCACAATATTGATGATGGCATCCGGTCTCTCACCGATCAGATAATTTCTGGCAACTACTTCCTCCAAAGTATATGGAGAAAGAGAGTAAATACCCGGTAAGTCTATGATGGTAACGTCTTTGTGACCTTTTAGTTTTCCTTCTTTTTTCTCTACGGTTACCCCCGGCCAGTTACCAACGAACTGATTGGAACCGGTCAGTGCGTTGAACAATGTTGTTTTTCCACTGTTCGGATTACCTGCAAGTGCTATTTTTATTGACATAGTTTTTCTCCTTTAATCCTAATTTTAGTTAGTTTCTACTAACCTATGGGCAAAAAAAATTACTCTACAACGATCATTTCTGCATCCGCTTTTCGGATAGACAGCTCATATCCCCGTACGGTCACCTCAATCGGATCTCCCAAAGGAGCTACCTTTCTTACAAAAACATCCACACCTTTTGTGATACCCATATCCATAATTCTTCTTTTGACCGGGCCCTCTCCGGTAAGCTTTGTAACCTTTACTGTCTGGCCACAGGATATTTCCTTCAATGTCTTCATATTTCCCTTTCCTTTCTGGTTTATCAGGCTGTATGATGCACTACACCATAATTTTATTCGCCATATCTCTACCGATGGCAATTCTGGAATCTTTTACGTTAACAATCAGATTGCCTCCGGTTTCCGATACAACGGTAACAGCACCGCCTACTACAAAGCCAAGGTTCTCTAAAAATCTTCTGGTTTCCTCTTTGCCTCCGACCTTTTTGATTGTGTTTGTGTCTCCGGTATCCATCATTGTAAGTGGCATCATCTCATCCTCGCTTTCATTTTTTATTGAGAATCCTTTTCATTTCACTGGTTAGTATATTCTAACTTCGATTAGTTGTCAATTACTTTATTGATAATTTTTCTCATCTGATTTCTCCCTATCTTTTCCTTTTTGAATGGACAAAAAAAGAAGCCACCACTTTACGAACTTTCATTCATTAAAGTGACAGCTCCAAATATATCTTTTCTATTTCATACCAACTGCCGGCAAGACAGTTTTATTCCATGCATTTTATGATCTAAAAGGCAGTTTATTCCGGAAGACTCTTTGCCAGGCACAGCGTTCCCCAGCCCACCTGGGCATTGGGATACCTTACTCCAGTCTCTGATTCTTCCACCGTTAACCCACTCCCTCTCAATTCCTCTGTTCCGCCGATCAGATATGCTTTCAGTTTTTCTCCATATAAAAAGGGATCATTTCCCCGTACAATTCCCCATTCCATCAACAGTGCACAGCTTCCGGTCACAAAGGGCGCTGCAAAGGAGGTCCCGGTTACGCTGGTATAGCCTCCGGTTCTGTCCGGTACCAGCAGATCTACCCCCGGTGCTACCAGATCCGGTTTCTGGGCAGTTTCCATATTTTCAAATCCTCTGCCCGAAAAATCTGCATATTCCCGATACACGGTATTATAGGCTCCTACGGTAATCACTTTTTCTGCGGTTCCGGGTATGGTAAAGGTTCCGGTAGGTGTAGGCCGGAAAAAGCCGGTTCCCTGATTCAGTACCACATCCGAGGGTAAGTACATTCTGAGCTTACCATCCCGTATTCTGATTCCCCGAATTTCCAGCTGCCAGATGCCATTTGCCACATAAGGATTCCCGATAAAATCAAAATAATATTCCTGTATCCTGCTATAAGGAGTAGGGTCCCCCAGATAAAACAGGATTCTGGTCTGTTCTACTTCAAAGACCTGTTTTCCTATGTTTTTCAGAGATATAACGATCTGTCGTCCTCCCGGTGAAGTCAATGCCACATCGATCTCATCTGCATAATTTTTCCAGATGGCCAGGGAAATGGAGCTTTGGTATGGTGCAATATTCCATTCCACGATGTGTTTCTGTCTCGTTCCGGTCAGAACATCTTCCAGAGACCCGGATTCTTTTATGAGCTCCAGTTCCAGGTGGCCTGCTGCCGCTCCTTCGTTTCCGCTCCCCACACACAACACCGTTTTGTAGGTATCGGATGCAGTATTTAAAAACTGTTCCAACAATGAACTGCCATCATGTGCCCCATAGGTACTGCCATAACTGATATTAATCGCAAGGGGCATGGCAAGCTGCTGTGCTTTTCTCAGCATCCAGGTTACCGCCCTCATGAGTTCTGTTGTCCGGGTAAAGCCCTGGGGATTTCCGCTTCCCAGTTTTACAATTAAAAAACCACTCTTTTCCGCTACTCCGCCCTGTCCGCCGGCAATGGCCGCCACAGCAGAACCATGGCCGGAACGATCAAAACTAAGTTCTTCTGCTCCGGCCATATTCTGATCTGTGACATTTTGGTCTGTAATATTTTGGTCTGTGATATTTCGATTCTGCATATCCCGGATACTCTGATCCAGCTGTTCTCTGCTATACTCCACGCCCTCCCAGAAGCCTTCCGGAGCTTTTTCCCCTTTGGAAGGATCCGGTGCTTTGGACTGATCCCATAAAAAGCGTATCCGGCTGTTTCCCTGCTCATCCCGGAATATCCGGCTGGTATAGTCGATTCCGGAATCCGGTATACCCAGAAGAACTCCTTCCCCGGTAAGTTTCGGTCCTCTTTCTGTCACTTCCGGGATACAGGCTGCTATTTTCCCCTGGGACAGTGTCACTGCTTCTTCATATAATGCTTTCGGTTTCTCGATATAATCTATCTCCGGCAGTTCCGATAAAAGATTGATCCATTCTTTTAAAACATTTACAATCGCATAGCCGGGAAGAAGCAGTTCCAGGTAAAAATTGGTGTTTTCTCTTTGTTCGATCTGCGAAATCCTTGCCTGCAAATCTCCATGATATTTTAAAACAAGTTCCCATCTGGAGCTTTCAGATACACCGACTCCCAGTTCCAGTGATGCATTTCTATCCTCTTCTGTTGCCTGCAGGGAGAGGTTCAGCAGATTCTCCCGTTTTTGATCATTTTCAAAAAATAGTGCATTTTGATCCAACTTGGCATTCCACGCTCAGTCTATCTTCTTTATCATTATATGAGCATTACCATTCATCCAATTCTGTTCTTTCTGTCATATTATGAATGACTTCTTTGATCAATAGTGGCAGGAATGGTTTTGTAACATATTCATCGCAGTCTAATCTTGCAAATTCCTCTAATGAATTTAAGTTATTTTCATCGGTCATCAGAACTACCGGCGTCTGATATTCCTCTCGAATCAGCTTCAGTGTTTCCAATCCATCCAGATCAGGCATACTAATATCCAGCAAAATCAAATCAACGGTCTCTTTTTCCAGAATATCCAGAGCCTGCCTTCCACCGGATGCAGGTATTGTGGCATACATTGGCTCATCCTTCATAATGTGGGCAATCACCTTATGGTTCATAGGCTCATCATCTACTACAAGGATGATTCTTTGTGCGTCATCAACCTGCCTCATTTTATATTCTTTATCTTCATCAATCATCTGAAGCATTACCTCAGCAATAGCCGGGTCAAACTGCGTGCCTTTTCCCTCTTCTATGATGCTGCGTACCACTTCCCGGGGAAGTGCTTTACGATAACTACGATTACTGGTCATGGCATCATAAGAATCTGCCACTGCTAGAATTCTTGCCATTTCCGGTATATTTTCACCGGAAATTCTATTGGGATAACCGGAACCATCATATCTTTCATGATGATATTTTGCAGCAATGGCAATCCTGTGGCTGCCACCAATACCTTTCAAAATATGATATCCGGTAATAGGATGTACTTTTATGATATTAAATTCTTCATCTGTCAGTTTTCCTTCTTTATTGATGATGGAATTGGGAATACGGATTTTACCCACATCATGGAGAAGTCCTGCCCTGTATATTTCTTCCTGCTCTTCTTTGTCTTTCCCCATTCTTTCAGCAATCATTCTGGCGTATTCTGCCACTCGTTTGGAATGACCACTGGTATATCTGTCCTTGGCATCCACCGCTTCACTAAGTGCTGTCACTGTCTGCAGGAACAATTTTTTGGTAGCTTTCTGCTGACTGCGTAGTTCACTGGTTTGTTCCTGTACCTTTTTCTCCAGGGTGGCCTGATTTAATTCCAATTCATTTTTTCTTAGAATAAACAAAATCATACTGGCCACACTGAAAAGCGTAGAAATCAGGATCTCTAAAGAAACAATCCACAAATAAACTTTAAAAGCAGGTCTTTCCCATGCCCTCAGCTCTCTTTGCACGATATAATTCGTTTCCTGTAAAACATGATTTCCTGTACTATCCAAAATCTGCAGACAGATTGTATATTCTGATAAATCAGGTTTTAAAATTCTGATCGGTTCTACTTTATTCCAGTCACAGACAATTGGATTATTATCCAGGCCTTTGATAAAGAAGCGTACTTTGACATCTGTAAAGGCATAATTACGTACAGAAGCATAAATGGAAACATTTTTGGCATTATATGGAACTACATAGTCAGTTCCATCTGCAATTTCCAATTCTTTCCCATCACATTGTACCGATACAATGCCATACTTCATCTGTTCCTTGGAATGCTCTTTTCCTCCGTCAAAATGAATAATCCCACTATTACTACATAAATAAAGCTGCCCATCCTCTGTCTTATAGTTCCAGGAATTTGGCGTAAGTCCGGAAATCAGTCCATCTCCGGCTCCATATAGCCGGAACTGACTTCCGCCATCTATGCACAATTCTTCCAGATTCACCTTATAAAGCCCTGCACTGCAGGTTACATAGGCGATATCTCCATCTATGATCACATCATAGTTGTTAAAATATGGGAACTTGTCCAGTTTTTTTATATTCCCCTCTAAATCAATGTGACAAAGGGCATTACTGGTTACTATCAGATAACCTTTTTCATATGGAATAATTCTTAAAATAACATTGGAGGACAGTCCATCCTGATCGGTATAATTTCCAATCAGTTTCCCATCAGAAATAAGATAGATACCACTGCCATCACTGCCGGCCCATATGGTTCCATCCTTTCCTTCTACAATAGAAAGAATCTGGGTATTGGCCAGGCCCTCTTCCGATGTCAACGTACCGGTCAATTTTCCATCTCGAATCAAGTTGACACCATCTGCTGTTCCAACCGCAACGCTGCCGTCGCTAAGCTCTGTAATACACCGGAAACGGTCACTGGTGGTCTGACTGTTTTCCTGATCATAAAAATGAATCGTTCCCTGGGCATCCTGACAAAACAGTCCGCTATAGGTACAAACCCACAACTGATTTTTGGAATCTGCCATAATAGAACGTACTCTGCATCCTTCCACAGCCTCTACCAATTCATTACGAATCTTCTGATACTTCTCATTTAATACGACCAGACCGGTATCTGTTCCACAGTAAAATTCTCCCTGATAATATTCCACTGCATTGGTGTAAGTTCCTTCCATTCCGATTTTGTCAAACAGGTTGGCAAAAGGACTTTCCGAAAGCTTCATTACCCCATAATGAGAAGAGGCAACCCATATATTTCCCTGATAATCTTCAAAAAAGCACTCAATAGACGAATTAAAATTATCCGATGAAATGGTTCGATAGGCATTCTCATCATCCAGATAACCAAATTCACTTTCTGTAGCAACCCAGATTCGGCCGGTACTGTCTTCATAAAGAGCTGAAATTTGATTTGCCGCCAATACAACCTGACTGCGGAGAATAATTTCCTTCTCCGTTACATCAGCCCAAAACAGTTCTCCCGTTTCTGTTCCTACTAATAATCCTTTGGATGTATTACATAAGGAATAGAAAAAGAGATCCTTTCCCAGGTATCCGGAAAGAGCTAACCTATTATTCTCACCGATGGCATACATCGTTCCATTGTTGTCCAGTACCATCAGTTTATCCTGATAAACCGTCATAACCTTTGCAAAGGTGATTCCCTGTCCCATTACTTCAATCCGGTCATCCTTATGGAACATACAGATTTTATCACTGGTTCCTACATAAACATTTCCATTTTCATCTTCTGCAAAACACTTTACAGTATTGGACGGAAGTCCATCTTCCATAGTGAAATAGGTATACCGGCCATTTTCATAACGGGCAATACCGGCATCATTTGTACCAATCCATAATCTGCCACTGCTGTCACTCATCATACAGACAACATTAACCAGACCACCTTCCCGAATAAATTCAAACTCCTTTCCATCGTATCTGGTTAAACCTGCATAACTGCCTAACCAAATATATCCATCCTCTGTTCCACAAATAGAGTTTGCTTCTGAAGATACCATTCCATTGGTATTGTTATAAATCGTTTTGGTAAAACTATCCTCCGGCATTTCTTCTGCAGCCTTTATCTGTAATGGTGCAATAAGCTGGGAAAGCATCATGCCGATCAAAAGAATGCCGGCTACCGCCTGGGTTTTTCCCTTCTTTTTTCTTCTATAGGTGTCCCAGATACGTATCAGCAGATATGCAATGATGAGGCAAATCTGTTTATCAATGATTTCGAGAATCACTTCACCGGCCAGGGAAGCTATTACAAGTGGAACATCATGCCAGCGCAGCATATCCACCAGGGTATCCCCCCAGACATTTCCAGAATAACCACCATATACCAGCACATTTAATGGTGTGGAAACAACAGTACATAAAACACCAAGCCAGAAACTGGCTATAAAAGCCTGCATTATGTTATTAATAAATCCCTTTTTAATAAAAATATAAATCAGAGCGGCCGCCGTCACACTGGTCACTGCATAGATAAGCACCATGGGATCATAGATGGCAAAGATCAGATTGTTGGATAACCCAGCCAATATCCCGATCCATAGTCCACCATAATAAGAGGCAATGCAGGTTCCTATCATATCCAGCCACATAGGCAACGCGAAACGCTGTGCCACATACCTTCCCACAATATTTAATCCAATTCCGATTACAAGAATCAATATTTTTTTCAGCCAGTTCTTCAATAGAAATCCCCTCATTTCTCACACCTGTCAGATATTCTCAGAACATCTCCCCATATACCTGACACACCTTATCATACATCACAAACAACTGCTGCTGCATTTCTATCAATGCACTCTTTTCTTTTGATTTGTCTTCACCTTCTGAAGCCGCCATGGATTTACTCAATTTTTCCATTTCATAGGCCGAATCACCAATTTTTTTCGCCCCAACGGAATAGGCATTGTTCTTAAATCCCTGAATACGTATTCCATAGTTTTTAAAATGATTTTCTTCTAAATACTGATGAAGTTCACTCTTAATCTGTAATTTGACAAAATCTCCCAGAATTTCCAGATAGAAATCTGTATCCCCGCTACACAACTCAAGGCCCTTTCGTATCTGTAAATCAGGCAGTCTCTCTACCAGCATATCCAACGCGTTTTTCTGTTGTGTCAAGCTCTGCTTCTCTCCATTCTGATCTGCCACATTTTGGTCTGCCGCATTTTGAGATGGATTATCCGTTTCTGCCGCATTTCTTTCTGTCAGCTTCGGTGCATTGTCATCTGCGGAACCCCCAGACCTGGATATGACAGAAGACAGTAATGCATCGGATTGTATGATCGTCTCTACCGATTCTCCTGTATGTATCAGATTCTTTGGCAGATAGCGGAACAACATATAGTCCAATTCCTCCGGCATAATGGGCTTTGCCAGAAAGTCGTCAAAGCCTTCCTCCAGATAGCGCTCTCTGTCACCAACAATGGCATTGGCGGTCAGCATGATAATCGGATTACGATCGCATAAATGCCTTTCGCAGATAATACGTCTGGTTTCAATACCATCCATTTCAGGCATCATATGGTCCAGAAAAACAATATCAAAGTTCTCTTCTTCCAACATCTCCAGACATTTCTTTCCACTGTTTGCCTCAAATACCTGAATGTTGGTTCTTTTCAAAAGATTCTTGAAAACCTTTAAATTCATAACACTATCGTCCACTACCAAAACCTTGGCAAGGGGCGCAGAAAAAGTAAGAGCATTCTTTTTCTGCTCAGACTGCTTGTCCAAACGTTTTCTAAAGTCACCCACCGGTTCCCGACGCATGATCTGCTGCTCTAAATCAAAGGAGAATACGCTTCCCTTTTCATATTCGCTTTGAATATCCAGCTTACTACCCATAAGTCCTAAAAACTGCTGGACGATTACCATTCCGAGTCCGGTTCCTTCCACGTTTCTGTTCCGTGCCAGGTCAAGTCTCTGATACTCTTTGGAAAGCTTCTCCATATCCTCTGGTTTGATACCAATTCCGGTATCTTTTACAGCGAAATGAAGCACAGCCTTTTTCCCTTCCACATAGCAGCTTACCGATAAGGTAATCTGGCCCTGATTGGTATACTTCACCGCATTGGTCAGAAGATTCACGAGAATCTGTCTGATTCTTTTATCATCCCCGTAAAAACCACTTGGCATGGATGGGTCCACCTCAAATACCAGCTTCAGGTTTTTCTCCTTCGCCTTTACCCTGATCATGTTATATATATCATTTAATAAACTGCCGATATGATATTCTATCGGTACGATCTCCATCATACCGGACTCAATTTTGGAAGAATCCAAAATCTCGTTCACAATATTTAGAAGCACCATAGAGGAATCTTTTATATCATTGGCATATACTTCGATATTCTTTCCACAGTTTTCACGGAGAATCATTTCATCCATACCAAGGATGGCATTGATCGGCGTTCTGATTTCATGGGAAACTTTGGCGAGAAACTTGGTTTTCGCCCGATTGGCACTTTCTGCTTCTACCTTTGCCTGCTGAAGCTGTTCGGTCAGTTTTGCTTTTTCCAGACTTCCACTGACAATATGGTAGATGCCACGACAGATGAATCCAAAAGCCACAAAAATCAAACACCTTGGCAAAATAAAAAACAGCATTAAAGAAAGGGCCGGATTGGGGTTAATTGCCATAGATGCAAATTGCCCGTCGACCACATAATGCTGCGCAGTCTGTGAGGTCAGCAACAACATATTTGCATCACAAAGGCCAAAGTAATAGCCTCCATATACTACAAGTATGGTACTGACCACAGATAATATATATACATAATTCATAACCTTTTGAGATGCATATAAGATTGCATGCAAAAAAGGAAGTGCAATTGCAAATACCACATGATAGGTGACAAAGACACCTGCTATGGTAAACATCATTACTTCACTTAACAAAATGAAATATTTCACTCTGCTATCTGACAAAGAGACCTTCTTTGTAATCAAATAGGTAACAATATAAAGAATAAGCGAAGAGAAATATCCCCTCAGCATCAGTTCCTGATCAATAATGAAAATCCCCAACAGATTTAAAATAAAACATGCTGTATATACGAGTATGGAAATAAAATAGCACTTCATCACATATGTATTAGCGATGTATTCCTGATCCTCAATATAAACAGCAATATCATTTTCTGTTTTTCTACTTTTTCCCATAGCAATATCTCCCCCATATTACTTCAATTATAGTAAACTCTCCTTTTCTTTTCCACCCTTTCTTAGCAAAATATTCTATAATATTCCATAATATTTTACAAAAAATCAAGAGAAATGTTGACTTCATTTTGTGTTACTTCTAATATGAAGCTATGGCAAAAGAAATAAATTCTATCTATACAAAAAAATATGTGCCGGAAGGAATGCATCAGGAATACCCTGTTTCTGTCTGCTTTACAGATTTTTCCTTTACTACGGAAAATACCCACTGGCATTGGCATGATGAAATAGAGCTTCTGATCGTAAACAGTGGGAGTCTTAGGGTTCAAACGGAAACTGACTTATTGGATTTAAGTGCCGGACAGGGCATTATCATCAATCAAAATACGGTACATGCTTTTCAGTCCATAAGTCCGAAAGCCTGTACCTGTTATACGATAGCCTTTTCTCCCCGATTTTTTCTGGAGCCTTCCCAGTTATCCATGACATCGAAGTTTCTCCACCCGGTTCTTTCTTCTTTTTACATCCTTTTATTGGATGATGCAAATGCCTGGGACGAGGAAGTTTTAAATATTGTAGATGATATCATTGCCATCAATATGACAAAAAAGCCCGGTTTTGAATTGGTCACCAAGGGCTATCTTTGTCAATTATGGTTTAAGCTTTATGAGAGAATTTCCGATACGCAGTTTTCTGAAAAACCGGCTGTCACATTATCGGTAGATAACGAGCGCATCAAATCCGCTATTACCTACATCGAAGAGAATTATGCTGATAATGTCACTCTGGATGAGATTGCCGGCTCTGTGCATGTCAGCAAAAGCGAATGCTGCAGATTTTTTAAACGCACTCTGAAAATGACACCTTTTGAATACCTGATGAAATACCGCATCTATGTAGCCAGCCAGCTGATGATCGAATCGAAGGAGAAAATCTCCATCTCCTCGCTGGCACTTTCTGTAGGCTTCAATAACGCCAGTTATTTCAACAAAGTATTCAAAAAGTATATGAATTGTACTCCAAAAGAATATATTGCATCCCTTCAGAAGGGGAAATAGAAAATCTCCTATCGTTCTTCCCTGAAATACGGAAGTCCCAGGCTTGCCGGTGGCTGATTTTCACGCTTGCTCCGCATGCTTGTGATGACCAGAACAACCAGTGTTACCACATAAGGTATCATTTTATACATCTCCTGGTATTCCATATGATCCATACCGGTAGGAATGTACAGATACAGAATGTAAAGTCCACCAAACAGGAAGGATGCCAGAACGCTTAAGTTCGGACGCCAGATGGTAAAGATAACCAGTGCGATGGCCAGCCAGCCACGATCACCAAAGGCATCATTGGACCAGACGCCGCAGGCATAATCCATAACATAATACAGGCCGCCCAGACCGGCGATCATACATCCCACACAGGTTGCCACATATTTATACTTTGTGACATTGATTCCTGCTGCATCGGCTGTATTTGGATTTTCACCAACTGCACGAAGGTGAAGACCTGCTCTGGTGCGATTTAAAACATAGGATGCAACAAATGCTATGATAATAGCCAGGTATGCCAGGAAACTATAGGATAAAAAGATTTTTCCAAATCCACCCAGTTTGGAGGCAAATGGCAGGGATTTACTGAAATAACTGCTGGTGGTGGAAAGTGCAATGGATGGCACATCACTTTTTACCAGTTTGATCAGGGAGCCCCCGAAAAAGTTACCAAAACCTACACCGAAGGTGGTCATTGCCAGACCGGTTACGTTCTGGTTGGCACGAAGGCTTACGGTCAGGAAACAATACAAAAGTCCCATCAAAAGGGAACCAATCAGGCAGCATAACAGTGGAATCAAAACCGCCAGAAACGGATTGATGGCAGCGCCTGAATTTTCATAGAAAAACGCACCAATAACACCGCTAATCGCGCCTACATACATAACACCCGGTATACCCAGATTCAGGTTTCCTGATTTCTGAGTAATGATCTCACCGGTACTTCCATACAAAAGAGGAATCCCCTGTACTACTGCTCTGGGAATAAAATTCATCAAAAATCCAAACATCAGGCTTCTTCCTCCTTTCCTTTTTTCTTACGGAAACTAAGTTTATATGAAATAAAGAATTCACAACCAATAATGAAAAACAGGATAATACCTGTCAATATATCTGCAAAGGACTGGTTCAATCCAAAGTTCGTTGAGATCTCACCGGCACCACGATTCATAAAGATGATCAGGGAGCTGGAGAATATCATGGATAGCGGATTGAATTTAGACATCCAGGATACCAGAACTGCTGTAAAGCCCTGTCCACCGGCAATGGTGGTGGTAACGGTGTGGTTGATAAAGCCAACCAGTAAAAGACCTACCAGACCACAGATTGCGCCGGAAAGTAACATGGTACGGATAATAACCTTTTCTACTTTAATACCCACATATCTGGCAGTTTTCTCACTTTCTCCAACCACACAGATCTCATACCCCTGTTTACTGTAGTATAAATAAATCCACATAAAAACAGTGATCACCACTGCTACGATGATACTGAGCAGATATTTGGAACCAAACACCTGTGGAAGCCATCCGATATTGGAATCCTGATTGATGATACCGATTTTTCCGGATCCCTTCGGTACTTCCCATACCACGGTATAGAATGCTACAAGCTGGGTGGCGATGTAGTTCATCATCAGCGTGGACAGGGTTTCATTTGTGTTCCATTTTGCTTTGAAAAAAGCAGGGATAAATCCCCAGATAGCGCCTGCTGCGATACTGGTAATGATCATGCAGAGGATTACCAGGGCATTGGGCAGTTTATTTCCAAGGCAGATCATGCAGGCTGCTGCTGCCAGACCGCCGATCAGCACCTGTCCTTCTCCACCGATGTTCCAGAAGCGCATCCGGAATGCCGGAGTAAGTGCCAGAGAAATCAACAGTAAAATAGAAATATTCTGCAATGTGATCCAGATTTTTCTGGAGCTACCGAAAGCTCCGGATATCATAGTTCCGTAAACTTCCAGTGGATTGATACCGGTTGTAATGGTGGTTATGATTCCACAAAAAACCAGTGCGATCAGGATTGCCACAAAACGGATCATCAGAGAACGATACCATGGCAGACCATCCCGTTTTACAATATGAAAAAGTGGTTCACGGTGTTTCTCATGCATTGTCCTGTGTACCTCCCATTCTGGTCATCAACATACCGACCTCATTTTTATCCGCAGTTCTTCCATCCAGAATTCCATTCACTTTTCCGCCGCAGAGAACTAAAATACGGTCGGAAAGTTCCAGAAGCACATCCAGGTCTTCCCCAACGAAAATAACTGCTACACCTTCTTTTTTCTGCTGATTGATCAGATCATAAATGGCATAGGAGGAATTGATATCCAGTCCTCTTACCGCATATGCAGTCAGAAGTACCTTCGGTGCTGCTGCAATCTCACGTCCAACCAGTACTTTCTGCACATTACCACCAGAAAGCTTTCTCACCGGCGTGGAGATACTTGGAGTCACAACCTCCAGATCATCTACCACCTTCTCTGCCAGATGCTTTGGCTCTTTCTTATCGGTAAACAGAGAATGTCCCTTACGGAAAGAACGCAGAAGCATATTGTCTGTCAGATCCATATTTCCTAAAAGACCCATACCCAGACGATCCTCCGGTACAAAGGATAAGGTAACACCCATCTCTGCAATCTCCAATGGATCCTTTCCCAAAAGTTCCTCTTTTTCTCCATTGTCTTCTATGTAATAAATATGACCGGATTCTGTAACCTGAAGCCCTGCAATGGCTTCCAGAAGTTCCTTCTGTCCACAGCCGGAAATACCTGCAATACCCAGAATTTCCCCACTGTTTGCAGTAAAGGAAACATCATCCAGTTTCACAACACCCTCTTCATTTTTTACCGTCAGGTTTTTCACTTCAATACGGGGCTTTGGATCCACCGGATCCGGTCTTTCGATATTCAGGGTAACAGAGCGTCCCACCATCATGTTGGTCATTTCTGTTACATTGGTTTCCTTGGTCACCATATCGCCTACATAAGCACCCTTACGCAGCACAGCCACACGGTCGGAAAGAGATTCTACCTCATGCATTTTGTGGGTAATGATAACAATAGCCTTTCCGTCATCACGCATTTTACGAAGCACTGCAAACAGCTTTTCTGTTTCCTGAGGAGTCAGAACCGCAGTAGGCTCATCCAGGATCAGAATATCTGCACCACGGTAAAGAACCTTTACGATTTCCACTGTCTGCTTCTGGGATACTGTCATATCATATATTTTCTGATTCGGATCGATTTCAAAACCATATTTGTCACAGATTTCCTGAATCTTTTTTGTGGCAGCCTTAATATTCAGCTTTCCTTTCAGACCCAGAATGATATTTTCTGTGGCGGTAAGTACATCGATCAGTTTGAAGTGCTGGTGTACCATACCGATTCCCAGATCAAATGCATCTTTTGGTGAACGAATCACCTCTTCCTTTCCGTTGATGAAAATCTGTCCTTCATCCGGAAAATAAATACCGGAAAGCATATTCATAAGTGTAGTCTTTCCGCTTCCGTTTTCCCCAAGCAACGACAAAATCTCGCCCTTGTTGATCTCAAGGGAGACTTTATCATTGGCTACTGTGGAACCAAAGGTTTTCGTAATGTTTTTCAGCGTCACTGCAGCAGTTTTGCCATCCAATGTAGTATCTCCTTCCCCTGTCTAACCCTTTGTAAAATGATTACAGGAATGTTTATAATAACGAATTGCATCATAGAACAGAGACGAGATACGCCCTGCGAATCTCGCTCTGATTAGCGGTCGTCAAATGCTCACTCGTGCAAGCACGCTGAGCATTTTCCTCGTCGCCATAACAAATAAAAAAAGACAGGCGGCGAAAACGAATAATCATAGTGCCGCCCATCTCATTTTACGATAAGCTTACATCATCTGTCTATAGCGTTATTTATCTGTAGGCCAAATAAATTAACACCATTCAGCTTATTTATTTATCAATCAATGTAATACCATCAATCTGAACATTAAAGTATGGTGCAGAACGAAGTCCTTCACCGGATTCAGCAAAGTAACCGTCAACGATTGCTTCATGATCTCCTTCATATGCTTCATCTGTATCTACATCAGCCATATAGCTTGTTAATTCCTCACCATTTACAGTAAAGGTACTGGTATCAAATACATGTAATGTACCAGCTTCCATTTCAGCTTTTGCTGCATCAATTGCTTCCTGTGTACCTGCTGCTGCAGCAGAACCAAGATCTGTCAGAACTACAGAACCTGTTTCGATAGTACCAACATAATCTGTTGCAATCTTTTCACCAGCTGCTACACAACCGATGATGTATTTGAAGTATGGTGTCCAGTCGATTCTGGAAGAAACGATGAATGTGTTAGGACAAGCGCTTTCTGTACTTCCGTTATAGGAAACGTTAGGAACATTTGCTGTTTCACAAGCAGTAGGAGCACCCATGGAGTCAGCATGCTGGCTGATCAGGATACATCCATCTGCAATCAGGTTGTTTGCAGCTTCTTTTTCAGCTGTCTCATCATACCAGGAGTTTGTAAAGGTAACTTCCATGGTTGCTGTAGGACATACAGAACGAGCTCCTAAATAGAAAGATGTATAACCGGAAATAACTTCAGCGTATGGATAAGCACCAACATAACCAATCTTAGCATCTGCTTCTGTGAAGTCACCTGCTTCGATCATTTCATTGATCTTTAAACCTGCTGCGATACCTGCAAGGTAACGACCTTCATAAATAGAAGCGAATGCATTGTGGAAGTTATCCAGACCTTCTGTATGAGCCATAGTACCTGTTGCATGGCAGAACTGAACATCCGGGAACTGTTTTGCTGCTTCAATCATATAACCTTCATGGCCAAAGCTGTCTGCGAATACGATGTCACAACCTGCATCTGCAAGCTCACATGCTGCATCTTCACATTCCTGGCCTTCCGGAATATTTGTTTTCATTACCGCTTCAACACCCATTTCTTCACATGCTGCTTTTGCTGCATTGATGAAGTTTAAGTCGTATGTAGAGTTTTCATCATGTAAGAAAATGAAACCTACTTTTAAACCGGAAGCATCCACATCAGCTACATCTTCCGGAGCTGCTGCTTCTGTTTCTTCTGCTGCTGTTTCTTCAGCTGCAGCATCTGCTGCCGGTGCTTCTTCTGTTGCGGAAGAGCCACAGCCTACTAACATAGATGCTGTAAGTGCTACTGTTAAGAAAATACCAAGAAATTTTCTCATTTTTATCTCCTCTCTTGTGGGCACAATATTTTCGGCTTTCTACTTTTACGGTGCGAAATCGTCACATGCCTGTGAAAGCTGCTACCATTGTGCGCCCCGTTCAAATAAAAAAGGAGCTGTACGTGCCGGTACAGCCCCATAGCCGTCTCTCAACAAACAAGAAAAGTATAGCTCTAAGCTTTCCTCTCTGTCAATAATCGGAATTAACAGAACTTTCCATTTGTTTTGAAAATAATTACACATTTTTTACATAAATTCAATCTCACCTGTCCTGGCATCCATGCTCTTTACAATGGCAAGGGATTCCACATGAATACCTTTTTCACGAAGCAGCTTACCACCATCCTGAAAGCCCTTTTCTACTGCAATGCCTACACCCTCTACTGTAGCGCCGGCATTCTGAATGATATCGATCAGACCATTCACAGCACATCCGTTTGCCAGGAAATCATCGATTACCAGAATATGATCATCCTTGTCGATATATTTCTTTGCCACGATCACATCATATACTCTTTTATGGGTAAAGGATTCGATCTTGGTACAATACATGTCCCCATCCAGGTTGATGCTCTGTGCCTTTTTTGCAAAAACAACCGGCACATGGAAATACTGGGCCACAATACAGGCAATGCCGATACCGGACGCCTCAATGGTCAGAATTTTGTTGATCTTCTCACTGGGAAAAAGTCTTCGGAACTCTTTTCCCATTTCGTTAAACAGTTCAATATCCATCTGATGGTTTAAAAAACTGTCTACCTTCAGTACATTTCCTTCTTTTACCACACCGTCTTTTCTGATTCTTTCCTCTAAAAGTTTCATATCGTCCTCCCAAAGCAGCTTGTTTTTTCTATCGTATCATATTTCTGATTCGTTTTCTATCGTATCATACTTCTGAACAAATGTGTTGTAAAGCCTGTGCTTTTACTATGGGAGTGTCAATTTCCCATGGGGCAGGAACTTCTTCCCGGCACTTCATCTCCACTGATATAGCCGGCGTTAAACTCCATATTGATGTCACGGAGCTCCTTCTTACCGTCTATATAATCCTGATACATTTCCACCAGTCCGGCCATACATCCGTTGCAGCTTGCCTCGATATTTCCAAGAGATTCTGCAACGATCTTCTCTCTCTGCTCTTTTGTTGTTTCACTGATTAAGTAGCTCATTTTTATCGCTCCTGTTTTTCCCTATTCCGGCCCGTTGTGCAAAGGGCTTTTTATATGGTCTATTATCCATCTCAGCCGCCCATTTGTCAAAATGACTTTGAAACCCTGCCTTTTCCATAATCGTATTACCAATCTCTGCACTCAGTTCATTTTTCTGAACCTTCGTTTCAGTCGGTAAGAATATCCGACAGTTCCTGTATTACCTCTTCCATATTAATTGGCTTGGATAAAAATCCATCCATGCCACATTCCTTAGCCGCTCTCCGGTCTTCATCAAAGGCATTGGCTGTCATAGCCAGAATCGGAATCCGGGCTAATTCTGGATCTTCCAAAGCACGAATCTGACGGGTTGCTTCATATCCATCCATAATCGGCATCTGGATATCCATCAGAACCAGATCATAATCACCGGGCCTGGATCCTTTTACCTTTTCCAGCGCTTCTGCACCGTTTTCCACTGCATCCATTCGGAATCCGTATTCGCCCAGAATCTCCAGTGCTATCTCCCGGTTCAGTTCATTGTCCTCTGCCAGCAGCAGATGTTTTCCACGGAAATTTTCTTCCTTTTTTGCTGCCGGCAGTACCTGCTGATCCTGTTCCTTCTGCTGTCCCAGAGCTGTCAGCAGGGACTCTCTTAAATCAGACATAAACATAGGCTTAGAGCAGAATGCTGTCACACCAGCTGCTCTGGCCTCTACCTCAATATCTGCCCAGTCATATGCGGTAAGTATAATGATCGGTGTGTGGTCACCCAGACTGCGGATCTGACGGGTAACCTCGATCCCATTCATATCCGGCAGTCGCCAGTCAATGATATAGGCATGGAAGGGGTCATTCAGTTCTATGGACTGTCTGGCCCGAAGAACTGCCTCCTTACCAAACATGGTCCATTCAGAACGCATTCCCACCTGTACCAGCATCTTTGTAACACTGTCGCAGGTATTGAAATCGTCGTCTACTACCAGTGCTTTCAGCCCTACCAGTTCTTTGATCTTTTTCACACTGCGACGTTCCGACTGCAGGCGCAGAGCCAGATGAATGATAAACTCGGTTCCCTTATTTTGTTCGGTCTTCACCGTGATGGTGCCGCCCATCATATCAATGATGTTTTTTGAGATGGACATGCCCAGACCGGTACCCTGTATCCTGCTGACTGTTGAAGAACGTTCCCGTTCAAAGGGTTCAAAGATTTTTTCCGCAAATTCCTGACTCATTCCGATACCGGTATCTTTGACCCGAATCTCATACAATCCCTTTCCCTGTGGGGCACCTGGCATCTGCGCGATACGAATGGATACCGTACCGCCGGGCGGCGTAAATTTGACTGCATTGGACAGCAGGTTCAGCAGTACCTGGTTCAGACGGGTCTTGTCGCAGAGCACGTCTTCATCGGTTACATCCAGCACATCCATATATAATTCCAGCTGTTTGGCATGAATCTGACCACTGATGATGGTCTTGATATCATGCAGCATATCCGACAGGTTGGCTTCCTGCTCGTCCAACTGGATCTTACCGCTCTCAATGCGGCTCATATCCAGAATATCGTTGATCAGACTCAGCAGATGGTTGCTGGAGGATAAGATCTTGGACAGGTAATCCTTTACTTTCTCTGTGTTGTCCACATTGGCAAGAGCCAGTGTGGCGAAACCGATTACCGCATTCATAGGGGTACGGATATCGTGGGACATGTTGCTGAGGAAGGTACTTTTGGCTTTATTGGCTGATTCTGCTGCAACCATGGCATCCTCTGCTGCCAGACGCAGCCGGTTCAATTCCTGATTGTTCTCCTGTTCGATCTTCACCTTCTGGTTAATTCGCTGAACCAGGAAAAAGCAGACAACTGCCAGTATCATCAGAACCGTCATAACCGACATAACAATGATCTGTACCCGCATGGTAGAATTCATCATATCCATGGTACTGATGGCCACATATTCCGCCGGGATCAGCAGCATCAGGGTCATGTCGTATTCCGGCAGAGTGGTCAGGCAGTAGTAATACTCTGTCTGGTCCAGGAGAATATTGGCTGCCACAACTCCATCTTCACTAAGATGCTCCTTAATCTCCTCAAAGGACCGGTTCCGGACATACTGGGCATTTTCCAATGCCTTGAAAATATTCCTTGCCCCGATGATATCATCCTGGGCATCGTAATAGGCCAGAATACCGTTTTTCTTTATAATATAGGTGGCTGCATTTCCACCATAGCTTTCTGTCGTATAGTATTTTTTCAGAGTTTCAATATCTTTCAGAAGTACCAGATGGGTAAATCTGTTTTCATCCTCAGCCACGGTAATGGGGTTTTCCAACTTTTGGGTGAACGCCAAAAAGGTCCCCTCTACATTACTGGTATCGGAGACAAAAGTATGTTGTTCTTCCCCATCTGCAAGGCGGCCGATATCATCCCAGATACCTGCTTCGCCCTCCGACAGATGTGAAGTTCCCATAGAATCCAGAAGCATCACACGACACCCGTATAGGTCTGTGCAAAACTCTTTTTCCAGTATTCCAATAGCTTCTATCAGTTCCTGCTCACTACTGTAATTTTTCCCTGCCACAGTGGCTTTGATGCCGGTCACCAGATTCCAGTGAGTCTCCAGACCCGACTCCATATTGGCCCGGATCTGGGAACTCATCTCCTCCAGCTGATAAGAACGTTCCTTTACTGTCTGTTTCATCATATAGGAACGAATATATATAACACTTACCACCAGAGCAGCAACCACCACAAATGCAAACAGCACCGGCACAAGATATTTTGTTATTTTCTTTCTTCTCTGCATTCCGGTATTTACCTCAACTTCAGTTTGTACGTCGTCCATTTGCGATTCGATTTCTGTCATCGCAGCGTAATGTAATCTGTAGGTGCCTCCAACTGGCCGCCTTTTTCAATGAGACGCTTGAATACATACTCTTCAAAGTGTACTTCATCAATCTGATAATCCTGGCATCCAATCGCTTTCATGGCATCTACCACATACCAGTCATAGTCACTGCACAGGAGTATGGAATACTCTGCCTTTGGATCCAGTTCCTTTCCTCCAACGGTTATGGCATTGAGTGTATAACCTTCTTCCGTTCGGGTAACATCCATCTCAAATCCACTGGATACATACAAGGTACTATCATTACAAACTGCACCTCTATTACCCTTTAAGGAAAGAGTGTTGGCAACAAGCTTGAAAAGCTGGTCTCCGCTCAGATGGGCAATAACCGGTTTCCCCACATCGTTATTGATAAGATATCCCAGATCCTTCTGGGTATAATCTCCCTCATAAACATCACTGCTGATATAGCAGGACTGTCCAAATACCAGGTCAACATCTGCTTCTGCCAGCACCGTGTTATAGATGGCAGATGCAGCCAGATTACCATGTTCCTGGGTAAATTCATTGGAATAAGGGGTATCTATGTGAGCAACCGCTTTATCAGATGTCCCACTTTCCTTCATCAATTCATTAAACGCATCAAACGCTGCTTTCGGTGTACTTAATTCACCCAGCAAAATGCGCTGTACTACATTCTGGGAAATACTGAACATCTCGCCGGAAGCCAGACGAATATACATCTTGTTCTGATCTATGTATGGCTTAATATTATCCAGTTCAGACAGCAGTTCCAAAGTTACGTCCTTGTTATAAGGAATCATATTCTTTCCGTAGGTAATGCGGCTCTGGCCTTCCTGATTCAGCATGGCAGTCATGATTCTCAGAAGCAGTTCTTCCCGCTCCGGATCTTCCATGGCCTTTTTGCTGGCAGCCACATGGAAAGATGGATAGGTCAGATACCAGTTATCTTTCTCTGTATCACCAAAGTATGGAAGTAAAATAGACCGGTCTCCTTCCCGGCCGGGGAATGCAATGACATCCGTACCTGTTCCGCGATACATGGCCAGCTTACCAGCCATGTAAAGCTCTTTAGGATTCTGGTTCGTCATCTTTGTTTCAGCTTCACCCAGACCTGTTTTCTCCTTCATGTCAAAGAATTTCTCAAAAACAGGCATCCATACCTCTTCGGAAAGCTGCTTTGTTGTACCACTCTCATACTGCTGACGCCATTCCCGGCCTTCCATAGACAAAAGCTGTGAAATGGAAAAGCCCTGAAGTACTTCCATACAGGTATAATCGGAACCGAAATCAGAAGCAAAGCCCTGAATCCCCAGCTCTTCAAATGCCTCACAGGCTGCAATAAAGGAATCGTAATCCGTAGGAATGGGAATATCATTCTCTTCAAATAAGGTCTCATTGACGATGATACTGTCTACATCCGCACATGCCGGAAGCCAGTTGATGGTACCGTCATCATAGGTATAGTTATCCAGATATGTTCCATAAAAGGTAGAGGCCAGTTCCGTATCACACAGATCATACAAAAGATCCTTGATCAAAACTGCATCCTTCAGAGAGAACCGGCGCACTGTCAGAATGTCCGGCAGATCATCGTGATCGTTCCTATAACGGTAAAAGTCTGTGGAATTGGTAGCCAGAGTAAATTCAAACTCTACCTCCGGAAAGGTATCGCACAGATACTGGGTATAGTTTTCCAAAAGCTGTGTTCCCCACAGGGCAACGGTTACTTTTTCTTTTCCCTGTCCGTTAGTGTTTCCCTGTTCACCTTCTTTTACCTGTTCTTCCTGTGCAGCCTGCCCACTCTGCTTCGTGTCTTCGCTCTGCGCTCCACATCCGATCAGCATGATTGCTGTCATAACAAATGTCAGTAACACACATAAAATTTTTTTCATCTTCATTCTTACTTTCTTATCTCCTTCTTAATCTATGGTACTTCCTTATGCTTCCTTCTCATCTCCCTGTGTTGGACCGGCCAGTTTTTCAAACTCCCGTCTCACATTCCAGAAGCAGTCCAGTATTTTCGGTGAAAAGACGCCGCACTCTCCTGTCATGATCATCTGGAATGCTTTTTCTTTGGAATAAGCACTCTTATATACCCTTTCATTTACCAGGGCATCATACACATCTGCAATGGAAACGATCTGGGCCGGAAGAGGAATATTTTCTCCTTTCAATCCATCCGGATAGCCCCTGCCATCATAACGTTCATGATGATACCGGCAGATTTCATAGCTGACCTTTCCATACTCTTCATCCCATACATTTTTGATGCTGTTCAAAATCTCTCCACCCTTGGTGGTATGGGATTTCATATATTCAAATTCTTCATTTGTCAGCCTGCCCGGCTTTAATAAAATAGAATCCGGGATGGCGATTTTTCCGATATCGTGAAGAGCACTGGCGGAAGCGATGATATTCACCTGTTCTTCCGTCAGTCCGTATTCCGGATAATCTTGTCTCAGCCGGTCTGCCAGAATCCTGGTATATCCTTTCACACGCTCAATATGCTGTCCGCTCTCCAGGTTCCGGTATTCCACAACGGTACCCAGAATATCGATGACGTTGGCCCGGCTCTGCTTTAGCTGTTCTGCCTGAAGTTGCAGCAGACGGTACTGCTTACGCAGCGTCTCTGTCTGTTTCTCCACCTTATTTTCCAGATCCTGCTGATACTGAAATAGGGAGACGATATTGTTCACTCGCCTTTTTACCAGACGGTTGTTAAAGGGACGATGCACAAAATCAGACACCCCCAGTTTAAAACAGTCTGATTCTGTCTGAATGGTATTATCGCTGCTGATAATGATGATCCCGATATTCTTGCTCCAGGGACGGTTGCTTAACTCCCGCAGTACTGCAAATCCATCCATTACCGGCATAATCAGATCCAGCATCACCACAATAATCTGTTCATGATATTCTTCCAGCAGCTTCATGGCCTGCCTGCCATCTTCCGCCTGTAAAATCTCATATTCGTCGCTCAGAATCTCCTGTAGTAATTCTCTGTTTATCTCTGCATCATCTACAATAAGTATCTTCTCACGCACACTTTTTTCCTCCGTACCTTGCTTCCACCTATTGGTTAGAAAAAACTACAATTTTATTCTCTGACTTTTTAATCCGGACGCCCAGCAACTCTTTCGACTTCCACCGAACCCCCTCAATCTCAAAAGTAACCCCCTCATGCAATCTGGTTTCCACAATGGCGCAGACATGTGCTGCCTTGCCCTTTTCCTTCTCCAGACTGTGTTTTTTCTTTGTCCACTGATCCAGTTCTTTTTCCTTAGTATAAATTGCACTTTGAATCTTCAAAAACATATCCATGGAATTCCGGACCTGTGCTTCATACTTTCTGGTAAATTCGTGGTAAGCGCGGTTCAGTGTCTCCAGTTCCCCATTCACATTTCGTATCTCTTCATTACACTCTATTTCCTGTTTGTACAGGCGCTCACTTACCCCCAGCTGGATATACGTGAAAAGTCCTGCCTGATTCCCCAGACTTTTCACTTTGAGCCCCTGCTCTGCATAAGCTTTTCCTCCGGCAAGACTGCCTTTTTTACCTACCACTGTAATGGTTTTCTGTGCGTGAAGTTCACAATTCAAAAAATAATCCCCATGAATATTTCCACCTGCATGGATTCGTGCCTTTTCAAAAAAATATCCGTTCACATCTCCGTATGCACGGACTTCTCCTTCTCCGGACCCATTCATGCCATGTCGGATCATGATATTTCCTCCGGATTCTATATATGCTGCTTCTACAAAACCATTGATCAGGATATCTCCTGCTGCAAATATTTTAGCTCCACTTCCTACGTTTCCGTTTACATATACATTACCTTCAAAATGAATATCGCCGGTTGCCAGAGTGACCTCTTCCACGGTCAGAAGGGCAGTTACATTCATCCAGATTTCCTGTCTCGCATTTGTCCCTTCTTCTGAAAGACTGACAATCCCATCCATGTCTGCCACATAGGTTTTACCATCTTCCAGTCTTTGGAACCCGCTTCCGGTCAGAATATACTGCTCCCTTCCCTTTCGCGCCGGAATCTCCCGTCCGGTTACGGTCATCCCTTTTTCTCCCGGTGTAGAGCTATGATAATAGGCCAGCTTCTGCCCTTTTTTCACCCACTCGAACCATTCCACATTACGGTAATCCACACTGCCATCTTCCATAATCTTAGGTGTTCTGGCCACATGAGTCCTGAAAAAATATTCATAATATCCATCTTTGCCATCCACCGGCATGATCCCGGATGCAATCAGCACATGTTGAAAAGTTCCCTTGCCGGCAGCAATTCGGTCGATCTCATCATAATGAATGCCAAATGTGATCCCCTTGCTGTAAAGTTCTTTCAGAATCTCAACGCGCATATTTCCGCGACGCTCACCACAAAGATCTACATAAGCCTGCGTATTTTCCGCTTCCAGTGTAATGCGGATCAGCTGCGTTTCATCCGCTGTTTCCTGCTGCTGCACCTCTCCACCGGCAGCCAGACCCGGATGTTCCTGCAGTGCCAGACGTCTCCGCTCCATATCTGATGCGGTATACATCAGGCTGCTGTAATAGGAAACTTCCAGCCCTTTTTCCAGCCCCAGCCGAATCTGATACATCTGTTCCGGACTGTAATAGGGGTTTTTATACTGCTCCACATCTACCATATGTTCCATGCCATACCGGATTTCTCTCATCTGCTGCCAGTAATAGCGCGGATTCGCATAGACAGAGACATCCAGACCATGCTCCAGCCCAAGACAAATCTCACGAATGCACACCCCCCGGAACCTGATATCAAGGTAAGGTACGATATTCACCTTTTTTTCCAGTGCCTCCCGGATCTGCTCCAGCTGCTCCGTGTCATATCCCTGCTGAATAAAGGGTACAATTTTTATATTGTGCAAAAGAGCCAGTCTCAGTTGTTTTAAAATTCCTGCCTCCAGATGCTGAAAAGGAGAAAGGTCGATTCCATCACATAGTCCAAGGCGGATCTGCTGCATCTTGTCATAGGGAATTTCCGGAAATGCATAATTCTCAATCGATATGCCATCCTTGAGACCTTTCCTGATTTCCTCCATTTGAAACCAGTCATAGGAGCGATTTGCATAAACACTGACGTCCAATCCTTCCTGAAGCCCCAGACGGATCTGGCGCATCTGAATGGCAAGCAGTTCCGTATCAGTATACACAGAGATATCTACCCCTGCCTCTGCTCCGGCTTCTATCTCTGCAATCTGATCCAGTGTAAATCCCTGGTTGGCAAGCTATACTTTGTTATTTTCCATTTTTTCCATTCTTTCAATCAGTCACCCGCTTACTCAGCATCTTCCAATTTGCGTATCGCATCGGTTATCATCCCATAATCTGCAGACACCTGCTGCCACTGCTTTTCGCATAGTGCCTCATCAACAGGCTCACTTTCCCATTTACGCAACGTTTCAGTCAATGCTCCGGCAGATTTGCTCAAACAATCGAATCCGAAATTCAGGCTCAAACCCTTTAAGGTATGCACCGCACGAAAGGCTGCACCATAATCTTTCTGTTCCATCGCATTGGAAAGCTCCTCAAAACTGGTGTCCTTTAAAAATTTAAGAACCAGTCTCCGGATCAGATCCTCCTTTACCAGGCGGGATTTCACATCCTCATAATTTCCCTGAAAGGATGCATAACACTCTTCTAACTGCATTATTATATATTCTCCTTCTGCATATATTTTCAAAGTGAAACTTTTTATGTCATTTTTTTAGATTTATGCAAAAAAATATCATATTCTGTTTTTAATTGTTATTTTCTATCATATCAATTTTTATGCCTGTTTTCAACTTTTCAGCCATTTTGTCACTTCACGTGACACGTAATCCGTGATGTAATTTCTGGTGACATTTATATTGTGCATTATATTGCATAAATTTTCATTTTTTTATATATTGATAGATATAAAGAACAAAAGCCATGAATCATACCTGCCTCCGGGATAAGGTTTCTGTCTTTTTGACCACACACATGAGCGGGAGGTCATCACGATGCAATTTTCCAATAAGCTGAATTTTTTGATGAATATCACGAATACTTCGAACAAAGAACTGGCAGAAGGGATTTCCGTGGACCGCTCCCTGATCAGCCTTTTACGAAGCGGAAAACGTAAAACCCCCCGTAACCATGACCATATTCAGCACATGGCTGCTTTTTTTGCCAGACGCTGCTCTGCGGATTTTCAGTTTCATGCGCTGGCAGAGATGTTAGAGAAACCGGAACTGCGTCCCGGCATATCCAAGGAAATACTTACCGATAAGCTGTATAACTGGATGCTTGGTGACACTCCTATGATAGAGCATGTCTTTGAAAATATTGTCCAACCTCCGTCCACTACGGATATAAATCCGGAATATACTCCCATCCTTACGTCCGCGTCCTCGGATGGACAAACCCAGTTCTTTTATGGCACAGAAGGAATGCGCGAGGCTCTGCGCTCTATCTTTGATATTGTGTCACAGATAGACCAGCCCTGTCCCATCTATCTGATATCGGACCTTAATATGGAATGGCTGTTCGAAGACTATCAGTTTATGAAAATTTTTTCCAGTGCCCTGCACCAAATCTTTCGAAAAGGCTATACCCTCTGTCATATCATGCCATCCCTGAACTATATGAATCGGTATGTGGAATCCCTGCGCTATTGGCTTCCTATTTATGCCTCCGGCAGAGCAGAAGTCTACTATTATCCCAGACTGCGTGACAATCTCTACCGCCGGAGTCTGATGATTTTCCCTGAGCACTGCGTACAGGCAAGCACCGGCATCGGAAACTCCCCGGATCTGATCACTGTCAACTCGACCAATTCCTCTCTTATAGATGCCTACTTTTTACAGTTTCGCCATGAGCTTGCCCTGTGCAGACCGGCTCTTCTTACACATACGGATCCGTTAGCACAATTTTCCTGTTTTCGAGAACTTTTACAGTCCAAAAGTCCTATCATTCAAAATGCAGCCAACCCTTCTCCTTACACGCTGCCGGTCCCGATATTGGATGACTGTATTCAGCAGGAGACAATCCCCGAATGGAAGAAAATGTGGGAACTGCTCAAGGAAGATACTGTAAAGTTTGAAGAAAGAATTTCATATACGGAGTTCTTTGAAATCTGTCCGCTGGCTACACCGGAAGAGATTCGTGCAGGAAAGGTATGGGTTGGTTTGCATAAACAGGTCTCCCCTAACCATCCCCGTTATACTCCGGAAACCTATGCCCTTCATCTGCAGCATATTCTGGATTTGATGGACAAGTATGAGAACTATCATTTAATTCCCATGAATGCAGGTACACGACAGGATTATAATTTATTCTCCAGTGAGTCCGGTCTGACCCTGCTGCTTGGTAGTTCTGTTCCACCTTATATGCTGGAAATCCGGCGTCCGGAACTATCCCAGGCATGTTATGAATACCTGATGCGAAGGGCTGATATGATCGGCTATACCAGCATGCGACGTACCAAAACCCAGATAAGAATCAAGGAGCTGATTCAGGAGCTGCGGCGGTAGGATTCCTATCCCCAAAATCACGGTGAAAAGAAACCGGCTTCGCCCAGTCAACACCCCTGACTCTCAAATCTTGAGGGGTGAAAATTTCTTTTAGTCATGTCCATTTTTGTGCGCCAAATTTTCTCAAAGTATGCAGCAAAGGTTTCCATGATCCCCGGCGCATTTCATACGAACCGAAATACTGTCAACCGCCTTATAAAGATACTCTATCAGTTTTTCATCCTCCCCGTAATATTCCTCAATGAATGCTCTCACTGCATTCCTTATTTTTTCACGTAGATCATCCAAACTTTCTCTCTGTATCCATGTCTGTATTTTGGAATATTCTTCCGGTTCAAAATATAGAAGCGAAATATTTTTCCCTGCCACAATATGACCGATAATATTCATCAGCACAATTTCACATAGATTTTCAATCATCAGCCTGTAATGTTTATCATATTTAAAAAGTACTTCTGTCATATACTCCGGAGAAAATTTATTCAGGAATCTCTGTTCCAGTTCTATGCAGGAAATGTAGTCGTATATTTTGTCAATCCCCGTAAGTTCCGAAAGATCTGATAATACAGGATAATCCAAGGTCAATATGGTATTCTGAGGTTCATATTTACAGTCGTACCATTTAAAAAACTCCGGTAATCCTTTTACCACAGTATCTTCCAGACACTTATTCCCATAACCGGAAAAGTGAAGCATTATTTCATTATACAGTGCCAATGCTTCTTTTGTTTTTTCCCGGATGTGCCTTGCACCCATGGCATACATTCTTTCTGCAGGCAGTCCATCCTTTTGAACCAGAGAAAACTGTTCCGCCTTTTCTTCTTCACGGATGCTGTACAGCACCGCTTCCATGAGCTGCTGTGCTTTCTCGTAAGTTATGGAAGTACTCTCTTTGGAAGTATATCCTTCTGCCAGTTTTGCTACAATTGGAACCAATTCTTCTATCTCATATCCCATTCAGACTACCTCCAGCAAAGTTCTTTCAGTGTTTCCAGATATAGTTCGTAGCTAAATCGTTCCTGCAAGTCGAATTTGGAATACTCTCCATATCCGTCCGTCCCTTTAAATCCCTCATACCCTGCCCGGATTGCCTGTGCGAAATGAGCCAGACAGGTGCTTTCCAGATAATCCAGACTTCCAAAACACAGATTTTCATACTGTTCTTTCATCAGATGAATCAGCTCGTCATCGGTGATCTCATCATTCATTTCATTTTTATACAAATAGAATATTTCCTGCAGACGAATAATGGTATCCACGTAATTATTCTGATCGATATAATTTGAATCACAAAACTCCTGAATGATCTTGGATGCGATGCCTTCACCAAACTCGATACGTCTCTGTTCCTGCAAGGTCCTTTTCCGGTTATCCAGAATCAGCTGTGCATCCTGCTGTGTCAAGGTAAGTCCAAACTGCTCCGTATATTGATTCGTTTCGATCACCCGTGATAATTGATTTTGGTTTTGTAACAGTTCCAGCCAGTTATTGTCCATGAAATCCCCTCTCTTTTCTCAAATAATGTTTTTGCTCCTGTTTCAAAGTATCCTTTCGTCGCTCAAATGTCAGGTCATTATAGTCCCTCCCGGATTCCATGAACAGTCTTGAATTTTTGACCATTTTGTGGTAATATAGCAACATAAAAGGTTGCCATTTTCACAAATTTTCATTCGTGAAAGCGGCAACCCTTTTCTTTTTCAATTTCAATTTCTATTTCTATTATTTCTTTATACTGCTGGCAGACAAAAATCCAAATGCAGATTCACAGTTATTTACAGCACGCTTAATCGCTTCACTGGTCACCTGGGCTGCAAGAGTTCCCACGATATCCATATCAGCGGATACGGTTCCAACAGAAGCAGCATAAATACTGTCTCCATCCGCAGTGGTGTGTACCGGCCGGATACAACGTGCATAACCGTCCTGAGCCATTCCTGCTATTTTGCATAGCTGGGACTTGCTAAAAGCTGCATTGGTAATCACTACACCTATGGTAGTATTGCCTGTGAATTTGTTTTCCACAACATCTATATTTTTCAGCATTTCTTCCTCTGTGGAAACAAAGGATTTTTTATCTGCTGATAAAAGGCCGGCTATTTTTTCACCGGTTTTCCAGTCAAATATATCGCCTAAAGCATTTACTGCAACAACAGCACCGATTTTTAAATCACCTATCTGTACTGCATAACTGCCGATTCCGGATTTCATACAGGTATCCATTCCATACCACTTTCCAATAGTAGCCCCACATCCGGCGCCGAAATTTCCATCTCTATAATTTCCGCCATCCAGTGCAATCCCTGCAGCTGCATATCCCATTTCTCTGTCCGGTCTTATGTTCATGTCTCCAACTGTCAAGTCAAACAGATCCGCCTGGCACACAAGGGGTACACGGGTTATTCCCACATCAAATCCAATATTCTTTGTTTCCAAAAGCTGCATCACTCCGCCTGCAGCGTCTAATCCGAAAGCGCTTCCACCTGCAAGAACAATGGCATGTATGGCATCTGCTGCGGCAAGAGGCTTCAATAATTCAGATTCCCGGGAAGCAGGTCCGCCACCACGAACATCCAAACCTGCAGCCATTCCATTTTCACACACAAATACCGTGCAGCCTGTTCCAGCCTGCATATTTTCTACTTGTCCGATCTTTATGTTTTCGATTTCCGTTATTTTGATTTCTTTCATCATCCCAGTGAACAGCCTCCCTTTTTCATAAGCATATTATTATTATATTTTGTTATGGGGGTCTTCACAAGCCCTTGTTTTTCATCTTTTTATTCATTCATATTACAGGACAAAAAATTATTGCATGCGTATCTGAATGGTCTATGCAAAAAATGAACGGACAGAGACAAATGTCAATGTCCGTTTTTTCTGTTCCAAATCATTCTACCCTAACAACTCCCGGAGGAGATAATTCTGAAGCACTCATTCTACTGTAGCAGATCCGGAGGCAGATAATTCCGGATCATTTTTTCAAGCTTGGCCACAATAATAGGCTTGGACAGATAATCATCAAATCCCTCCTGCAAAAACATTTCCCTTGCCCCCGAAACCGCATTAGCAGTCAAAATAATGATGACTGCATCCTTGCTTTGATTCGTTTTCAGTTCTCTGATCTGCTTTAATGTCTCCACACCATCCATTTCCGGCATCAGATGATCCATAAAAATAATGTGATATGCATTTTTTTCTATTCGTTCAAGGCATTCTTTTCCACTCTTTGCAGTGTCAATCTGCATGCCATGCTTTTTCAGCAATCCCAAAAAGACCTTCAGATTCATCTCATTGTCATCTACAACAAGGATTTTTGCATCCGGAGCATAAAACTGCTCTGTAGTAATGCTAATCTTGCCTTTTTCATTTTCATAATATTTCTTTATATCTTCTCCGATAACCTCATCGTCCAGTTGCTTTTGTTCCAAATAGAAATAGAAATCAGAACCCTCCCCATAGGTACTTGCCACTTCCAGACGACTGTCCATCAAATTCAGTAGACGGGTGGTAATAGAAAGTCCAAGGCCGGTACCTTCAATATTTCGGTTTCTGCTTTCATCCACACGCTGGAAGGAATCAAACAGCCGCCCTAAATCTTCTTCCTTAATTCCGATACCGGTATCCTTAACAGATACATGCAATTGTACTACTCCCGGCGACACGTTCTTTCCTGATACCGTAAGCAGCACTTTTCCTTCTGGTGTATATTTGACAGCATTTGTCAGAATATTGGTAATAATCTGTCTGAGTCTTACTTCATCTCCCTGCAGATGCACAGGGGTATTGGGTTCAATTTTTAGTTCAAGCTGCAGTTTTTTCTCTTCCGCTCTGGGACGAATCATATCAACCGTGTCACTCAGCAAAATTCCCAAATTATAGTCAACCGGAATAATATCCATCCTGCCACTCTCTATTTTAGAGAAATCCAATATGTCATTGATCAGAGAAAGCAGCATACTTCCTGCCCTTTTTATATCCGAAGCATACTCCAGTATCTGTGGATTGGTGCTTTCCTTTAGAATCATCTCATCCATACCCAGCACTGCATTGATCGGTGTACGGATTTCATGGCTCATATTAGCCAGAAAGTCTGATTTTGCTCGATTGGCCTCCTGTGCAATTTCTCTGGCTTTTTCTGCTTCCTCTTTTGCCTTTTCTGCTTCCTCTTTCGCCTTCTCTGCCACTCTTTTCGTAGCGCTCAATTCTTCAATTGTAATGACAAGTCTCTGATAATCAGGAGTTTCCATGGTAAAGAGCATCATCATCAGACCAAGGGCACTCATAAACAGTGACAACAGTGTATCCGGGAAAAAGACCATCTGGAGTACCATGCCAAAAAACTGAAAACTCAGAAAAAGGAATATGGAAATTCTCTGCCATACCCGGAATTTACGGAAATTGTAAAAAAGGATTATCCCAGCGCACAGGATAGAATAGGTTGGAGCTATATAAAGAGCCAGATAGGCCGGCCCCTTCACATATTCCCCAGTCACGGTAAAGGAGAAAAAAAATCCGGTAAAGAAATTTACAATAAACGCTGTAATATAAATGCAGATCAGGATCTGGTTAACCCGAACGAAGGACTTCTTCATCCTATCCCTGTACACATAATACATGTCATAATACATGACCTGATATCCCAAAGCCGCAATCGATAGAAAATACAGTGTGTTCAGCAGGACATTCCCTATTATAGGTACAATACTTGCATAACTGATCGTAATGGCTGTTGCCACATCCAGAGTAGTGGCAATTAATCCTAACCAGGTAAGTTTCCGGAATTCTTTATTCAGCTTTGAATGGGTATCGTACTGCAGACTTATGTAAAAAAGAAGTATGATTAAAAAAATGATAGCTGCTACTTCGTAGCTAATATTATATTTTAATGACATAAGCGGGCCTCCGATGCTCTCTGCAATACTTTTATTATATATTTAATCAAAATGCTTCCTCTTCAGCTTCTGAGATTGCACCATCCCATTATAACTTACTTTGATAATTTTCCAGTTGATGAAAAACACCAACCACATTTACAACTTCTTCTCTCACATCAAAAATAACAACATAGTCCATCTGTGGAACAACTGCTTCATGATATCCCTTATTTGCTAAATAGATGTCTCTACTAAGTGGAAATTGAAAAGGATTTGTTTCCAACCTATCATAAATACTATCAATACCGTCTAGAAGATGTTTTGCAGCTTGCTCGCTTTTTAAATGATATATCAAGTAATATATCAGATTATTAAGCAATTCATCCGCATATTCTGAAATAACCAATTTATAGCCCATACTTTGCCCTCATTTCTTTGAGTGCTGTTCTGGCATCTTTTACATGACCTGCTTCAATCTGCTTTTCAGAAATCTCAATATCTCTATACATAGCAAGTCGTTTCATGGTAGACTCATACATTTCCATACTCATAATAACCATATCTCCATAGCCATTTTTGGTAATGTAGATAGGCTCTTCTGCTTTGTGACACATATCAGAAATCTCTGATGTATTTTTTAAATCTTTAATGGGAATAATCTGTGGCATAAATAGCACCTCCTAATCATGGATTAATTATACCATAATTATGTTTGTTTTCAATAATTATATTCGTGCAGTGACCGTAAAGTGAACGTCGAGAAGTCCCTTTACTGCTCCGTTTAGTATTTCATTTTCTAAGTCGTAAAATTTTTTTGATTTCAAATTTGATGTTCGATTTTACTACGACTGCAAATTGCAATTTCTTTTTGTGGCAGTAAACTCCATCAATCTTGCTAAATTTGAAAGAGAAATTTGTTTTACCGCATCTTTCTTTTACTGCCTAATAAGCATAACCTGGCTCCAGGTAGTAAAAAGCATGGTTTGACTCACATGCTTTCCTATTTTTGAATAGCACGAACGCTCACCTCGATTCCGCTTTGCTCCATCTCGGTGTTCGTTTGACTCACATGGAATAT
>JBJENT010000203.1:6157-8929 GCA_051880335.1 Lachnospiraceae bacterium | reverse complement strand
GTTCTTCTTCCGGGCGTAGGTGCTGATGGCTATTACGCTGCAAATCAGGCTACGATTCCTATGAGCAGGGATGTTCATGTGGGTTATATGGAACTGACCCAGGAAAATCTGATCAATCAGGCCATGAAATGTCTGGGTGACCGTTATGGCTGGGGTGGCATGCTGGAATCCAGAGACTGTTCCTCTTTTGTCCGGGAAGTGTATTTGTGCTTTGGATTGATTCTTCCGAGAAATACCACCTGGCAGGGCTCCATGCCGGTTAACATCGTGGATATGACCCAGATGAATCTGGATGAGAAAAAGAAATTCCTGGAACATTTGCCAGCAGGAGCTATCCTTCAATTCCCTGGGCACGAAATGCTGTATCTGGGAAAGAGCGGTAATGACTACTTTACGGTAAATGATGTAAGTTCCCTTGTCATTAACAATGAAAATGGTACTCCTGTCCGCTATCGAGGAAGAGGCGTTGTCATCAATGGTCTACTGGATACCAAGCGTGCAAATGGACATACATGGGCCGAGGAACTTTCCAAGGCAATCATTCCATGGGAATAAACTGAATCTTGTAAAACTTCGAAAGGAGTGTCACAAAATAACCGGAATCTGGTTATGGAGTGGTGCTCCTTTTTGTTATGACGACCGCTAATCATAGCCTATAGGGCCTACAAAAAGCTTGATTGGGAAGGATAACGTAGGTCCAACAAGCTAAGGCACAGCCGGCAGGGCCTACAAAAAACATATTTGCTGCTCAATTTATTTATATTGAAAAAAGGTATTTTTGGTTACGATATGGTTTTTTATCGGTTACGGTTCGGTTACATGCACTGTGGTATATTTATTCATGAATAATGTCGAAAAATGTGAAATTAGGTTGTGAGGAGAAAAATCCATGGGACAAATATTCAGAAAATCTCTGCTTGATAAACTGTCCTCCCCGGAACAGCTTGACAAAATGATCGTGATCACACCTCCGTCTTTCTGGATTGCATTGTCCGGTGCAGCCATTATTGTTGTGTCTGCGGTGGTATGGTCTGTCTTTGGAAGGCTTCCGGTCAATGTAAATACGCAGGGTATCTATGTAAATGAAGAAGGTACTCAGTCTGTTTATTCGGAAACCTCCGGAGTCGTTAGAGAAATACTCATTGCAGATGGTTCACAGGTACAAAAAGGCGATGTGATTGCCAGACTGGATACGGAAGAAATCGATGAGAAGATAGAGGATTATGAAGAGAGAATTACAGCAGTAGAAAATATCACCATGGATTCTGTAAATGACATAGTAAATGCAGACAGTAAAAACCTGGTGGATGTGAAAAACCAGATGATCACAGTCAAACAGAATCTGGACCAGGACCAGGCGATGCTGGAAATGAGAACAAAAGAATTGGTGGCGAAAAGAGCAGATGCCGCCGGGTCTGAAGCCGAATTCCTCGCTGCGGAAGCAGCTTATTATAAAAGTCTGTATGTGGGAAACAGTATGGACGAACAGATGGACTTTACGGAGGCCCAGAATGCCTTTACCAATGCAAGCGGGTATCTGGAAAGTGCAAACAACAGCCTGGGGCAGGCTCAGATCGCCTATGTGCAGGCGGAGGCACAGTATAATGCAATACTAAATGAGTACAACAGTTTCATGGCTGATTTCCGGAATAAAGAAAAAAAGATAGTGGATTTGCTTAAGGAAGCAGATTATCAAAAACTAGATGAATTTGGGCGAAATACAACTCTGAATTTTAATGATACCACAGAGTTTCCTACTCCACCGGTAAATCAGGCAGAGATTAGTAGTGCACTTACAGATTATCAAAGCGCATGTGGTGAGCTTCAGACAAACGCAAGTGTAAAAGAAGCCTACGAAAAAGAGCTGGCCCAGCAGAAAATCGCCCTGGATGCCGCGAAGTCTACAAGAGAAGAAGCCCAGAGCAACGTAGACGACTATAAAAAGCAGAAGAAAAATGCAAGCCTCAAATACGAGGATGCCAAGAAAGCATACATGGCAAAAACAGGTACGGTGGAGCAGGCACAGCAGAAACAGACTGAGCTTGGAAGTGAATACAATCAGGCGATGAATAAGTACAGTACAGATCAGAATGCAGTAACAACCCTGGAGGATTCGGTAGATCAGCTGACAGTGCAGGTACAGGTAGACCAGCAGAATGTGGAGAATCAGATTGATGTGATCTACAGCCAGTTCCATGCCACCAAGGAATCCATCCTGGGACAGCTCAGATCAGAATGCGAGGATTACCGGAAAAAGAAAGATCAGGCACAGATCAAGGCAACTGCAGATGGCAAGGTATCGAATCTCAGTATTAGTGAAGGCAGCGTGATCGGCCAGGGAACAGAACTGGCCAAGATACAGCTGGGAGAAGGCAACCGGAAAATCGTTGTCTGCTATGTACCGGTAAGCTCCGGAAAGAAAGTACATGAAGGCATGGAAGTCATGGTTTATCCTTCCACGGTCAATAAGCAGGAATATGGCCATATGGAGGCAGAGGTCATCCATGTGGATTCTTATATTACATCAACAGTGGACATGCAGAAAAGACTGGGCGATGACAAGCTTGTGGAGAGCTTTTTGAGCAACGGACCGGTGGTGGAAGTGGTATGTGCCCTTCGCACCTCAGACGATACAGCAAGCGGTTATTACTGGTCCAGCAGAAAGGGCGCTGATCTTCAGATTGAAGAAGGCACCATGATAGAAGCGGATGTAGTGCTGGAAAAGAAGGCACCCATCACCATGCTGATTCCTTATATCAAGGAAAAACTTAC
>JBJENT010000203.1:0-6057 GCA_051880335.1 Lachnospiraceae bacterium | reverse complement strand
TGGAAAAGAAGGCACCCATCACCATGCTGATTCCTTATATCAAGGAAAAACTTACTGTCAAGGCAGAGGAATAACATGAAGGAAATGTACAAAAAGACGCCTACCGTCTATCAGATGGAAGCAACAGAGTGCGGTGCCGCTTCCCTTTCTATGATCCTTGGATATTTCGGGAAGTTTATGCCTCTGGAACAGCTTCGTATCGAGACCGGTGTTTCCAGAGATGGCTGTAATGCGAAAAATATTCTGCGTGCAGCACGAAAATTCGGGCTGGAAGCAAAGGGCTACCGGAAAGGTCTGGAAGGGCTTCTGGAGATAAAGCCACCCTGCATCATCCACTGGAATTTTAACCACTTTGTGGTCTGGGAAGGCATGAAAGGAAACTATGCCTACATCAACGACCCGGCAGTGGGCAGGAGAAAGCTGACCATAGAGGATATTGACGACTGCTTTACAGGAGTGGTTCTTACCTTTGAAAAAACACCGGCTTTTGAAAAGACGAAAGAAAAGAAAAATTTAATTGGATTTATCAGGCAGAGACTGCATGGGCAGTATTCTGCTCTGGTGGCACTGCTTGCCATCGGACTGTGTCTGGTATTTCCGGGTATGCTTATCCCTGTTTTCTCCCAGGTATTTATCGATGATATCCTGCTGGGGAAAAATACAGACTGGATGAGCGCATTCCTTGCCATTATGGGTGGAACTGTGATCTTTCGGGCCTGTCTTACCTATTACAGGGGGATGCTTCTGGAAAAACTGCAAAATAAGATGGCACTGACATCGGCCCATCGATTTTTGTCCCATATGTTCCGCCTTCCCATGAATTTCTTTGACCAGCGTTATTCCGGCGATCTGGCACAGAGAGTAGATAACAATAACAATGTAAGTACCTTTCTGGCAGGAGATCTGGGGGAAACCCTGCTGAATATTTTTGTGGCGGTATTTTATCTGATTCTATTGACCATATACAGCCCCCTGCTGACGCTGGTAGGTCTGATCAGTTTGACGATCAATCTCCTTGCGGTCAGGTATAATTCCATGGCCATGGAGCATCTGACCATGAAATACCAGCAGGATGAGGGAAAAATGGTGGGAGCCATTTTTGCCGGCCTGAACATCAGCAGTACCCTGAAAGCCTCCGGAACGGAGAGCGAATTTGTAGGGAAAATTCATGGTAATTATGCCAGAACCATTGAACTGGAGCAGAAGATCGGCAAGAAACAGGAGATTCTGAATGCCATTCCGGAGCTGTCGGATAAACTGACCAGTGTAGTCATTCTTATGCTGGGAGGACTGCTGGTGATCAAAGGGCAGATGACAGCCGGTATGCTGACTGCTTACACCAGTCTGCTGGATTCCTTTACCGCACCGGTCAATAAGCTGGCGGAATTTGTTCAGAAAATCCAGACCCTGAAAGCAGATATGCGTCGTGTGGACGATATCATGAACTACCAGGAGGATGACAAGTTTAAGGATGAGGAAAAGGAAGAGCTGAATCGAAAATTAAGCGGTGAAGTGACCCTTGACAATATTTCTTTTGGTTACAGTATTCTGGAAAAACCCCTTGTGGAAGAGTTCAGTTTCCATCTGGAAAGCGGAAGCTCCATTGCTTTTGTAGGAGCCTCCGGCTGCGGAAAATCTACGGTTTCCAAAATTGTGAGCGGACTCTATCTCCCCTGGGGAGGAGAAGTGCGACTGGAGGGTATTCCCATGGAAAAGATCAGCAGGGAAATCCTTTCCTGCAGCGTTTCCACAGTGAGTCAGGAAATTACGCTGTTTTCTGGAAGCATCCGTGACAATCTTACGTTATGGAATAAAAGCATCATGGATGTGGATATCATCAGGGCAGCAAAGGATGCCTGTATCCATGACGTGATCACCCGGAAACCGGGAGCCTATGATTTCCAGCTGACAGAAGGGGGAGGCAATCTTTCAGGCGGGCAGCGTCAAAGACTGGAGATTGCAAGAGCCCTGGTAACCAATCCCAGTATCCTGATCATGGATGAGGCCACAAGTGCTCTGGATCCGATTGTGGAAAAGCAGATCATAGACAATATCAAGAGAAGAGGCTGTACCTGTATCATCGTTGCCCACAGGCTGTCTGCCATCAGAGACTGCGATGAGATTCTTGTCATGGATAAGGGTAAGATCGTACAGAGGGGTACTCATGATGAACTGGCAGCTGTGGAAGGTCATTACCAGCGGCTGATTCAGAATATATAGGAGGTGTCTTCATGAAAGAAATTTTACTGAAGGGCGGACAACTCCATATCACAGAAAACCGAATCCTGTATGAAGTAAAAAAGGGCATTGCTCTGGTTTATCTGATGCCCTATACCAATGGAAAACCCGGCAGGCGTCAGTTCCTTCTGGAACTTTCCCGGGGAGAAAGGATACCGGGATTTGCCCATGAAAGTGAGCTTTTTGGCAGCTGGCGGATCGGGATCTGTGCACTGGACAGCGCAGAAATCGCAGTATGTGGCCGGGCAGATGAGGAGACTTTGTTATCCTTTGCAGAACGGGTCCAAATTCATCCTCAGAGTATCGAGGATTATGATGAGTATTTGATCGAGAAATATAACATCAATCTGGTCAAAGAAGAAGGATATATTTATGCAGCCGGGCAGGAACGGGAAGAAACCTATGAAAAAGGCCTTCAGCTGATTTACAGCCTGTTTACCGGAAAAAAAGTAAAGCAGAAAACACCGCAAAGCGGGGATGAACTTTATGATACCGTGGCATTTCTCTGCGATCAGTCCGGAATTCCGGTGGCTTCCTACGGAAAAGTGAAGGAAAGCTGTGGCAGAAGATACACCATTCAGGATATTGCCAGAATTTCCCATTTTGTTACCAGAGAGATCGTTCTGGAAGAGGACTGGTACAAAAGAGATGCAGGCCCCCTGTTAGTGTTTGATAAAAAAAGCAAAAAGCCTATTGCCTGTATACCGGCAGGTGCGGAGCGTTATCTGGCTTATGGTGCCGGCATGGACAAACCGGTCATGGTGGATCAGGAATTCGCACAGAATCTGGCTCCAAAAGGCATGATATTCTGTCAACCATTTCCAAACAAGCCCATGAAGGCAAAGGACCTGCTTCTATTTGGCCTTCGCCATGTGTATAAAAGTGATATTGCAAGGATGCTGCTGCTGGCACTTTTGGGAACGCTGATCGGACTGTTGCTTCCCTGGCTGAATGAGCAGCTTTACGATAAATTCATTCCAATGGGTGATCGGAGCGGTCTACTGGGAATCTGCGGCGTGGTACTGGCCTGTACCATAGGAAATGTGAGCTTTACCATTGTAAAGAATCTGGCCACTTTCCGAAGTACCAGTGCCATGAAATATGCGGTTCAGACAGCAACCTATGACAGACTGTTCAACCTTCCGGAAAGCTTTCTGAGCAGATATGATTCCTCAGATCTGGCCATACGTGCCATTGGAATCTCCACGATTTTCACTACCATATCCCAGGTATCGGTGAAGGCACTGTTAACGGCAGTTTTTTCCCTGGCGTACCTGTGGAGGATGTATAAATATTCCAAAAAACTGAGCAATATGGCACTGATCATTCTGGTAGTGCTTATGGGCTATATCATCTGGCTGGGGCTCAGACAGATGAAACAGGAAAAAGAGAAGCTGGAAGCGGATACACAGGCACAGACCATCATTCACCAGATGATTTCCGGGATTTCCAAGATCCGGATCGCCGGGGTGGAGAACAGGGCGCTGTACGAGTATCTGAAACCCTATGTGGAATCCCGCAAAGTCAATATCAAAAAAGAGCAGTTGACCGTACAGGTAAATACCTTAGTGGAAGCTGCACCGGTGGTGCTTTCCATGGTCTTTTATTATCTGATGATCAGGAAGAACCTGAATCTTTCCGTAGGTGCTTTTATGGGATTTACCACTGCGCTCAGTTCTTTTTCCAATGCCATGCTGGAGATTGTGACCTCTTTTCTGCAGGTCAATGATGTAAAGCCCGTCTATGACCGCTGCAAGCCCATACTGCAGACGCTGGCGGAATATGATGAAGATGCAGGCCTGCCCGGAAATCTGACAGGCGACATCGAGCTGAATAATGTGACATTTGCTTACAATGAAGAGTCCGGAAATGTGATCAACCATCTCTCCCTTCATGTGAAGGCAGGGGAGTACATAGGAATCGTAGGTTCCTCCGGAAGTGGAAAATCTACTCTTTTAAAGCTGCTGCTTGGATTCGAAAAGCCACAGATCGGCAAGATTTATTATGATGGCAAAGATATTGACAGCATGGATAAAAGGGAACTTCGTAAAAAATTCGGCGTGGTTTTGCAGGATGGCGGCCTGATTCCCGGAAGTATTCAGGAGAATATCACCATCACAGCCCCCGGAACCACGGTAAAGCGTGTCAATGAAGTCATCCGGGAGGTGGGACTGGATGAAGATATCAAAGCCATGCCTATGGGAATCCATACAGTGCTTTCCGAAAACAGCGGAACCATATCCGGCGGACAGAAGCAGAGAATCCTGATTGCCCGTGCGATTGTGGGAAAACCTAAAATTCTTTTCTTTGACGAGGCCACTTCAGCCCTTGACAATGTGACCCAGGCCATGGTTTGTGAGAGCCTGGAGAAGCTAAGTGCCACCAGGATCGTGATTGCCCACAGACTGAGCACTGTCATTCGCTGTGACAGGATTCTCGTCATGGAGCAGGGGGAACTGGTAGAAGAGGGAACCTATGAAGAGCTGATGGCGAAGAAGGGCAGATTCTACGAGCTGGCAATCCGGCAGCTCTGATATAGAAACAAAGAACAGGAGGAAGATTTATGATGGAAATTTCTAATGTTTTACAGAATGTTACGCAGTGGTTTCAAAGTGTATGGGTTCAGGCTTTTATCCTGATTTTTACCATAATCGGTTTGTGGAGAATGTTTGGTGAATTTGGAGAAAAGCAGTGGAAATCCCTGATTCCGGTTTATAATGGATATCTTTTGTTCAAACATATCTGGAATACAAAAACATTTTGGATTTACACGGTTCTGTCAATCTGCTTTTTTACATTTTGTTTGATAGACGAATGTGTAAAGATGACGATGGGGGTAGGAGCGCTGGTTATCGTAGTAGCGATTGTTTTTGGAATTGCAAAGTTGGTTTACTGGATCCGTTTTGTATTGTACCTGAACAAAGCATACGAATATCCACTTTTGATGGGAATTGTTGCGATTATTGTAAAACCGCTGGTGATCATTTTATATGCTTTTGGGAAAAAAAGGTACAGTGGAAACAAATCTGTGAAAATCGAGAAATGATGTTTATAGAAAAGCAAAGAAAAAGATTATTTAGAAATCAGAAGGAGGAAAAAAACTATGAACATGGAGAAGATGAAAGAAGTATTTTCTGATGAGGAATTTGTAAAATCATTATTTGATCTGGAAACCCCGGAACAGGTGCAGGATGCATTAGAGGAAAAAGAGATCGTACTTTCCACGGAGGAAATCTGCCAGATGAGAGATCTTCTGATCCGTTATCAGGAAGGAACTTTAACAGAAGAAGAACAGAAAGCGATGGAGCTTGCAGAACACTATGGAGATGATGAACTATCCGACGAGGATTTGGAAAATGTTTCCGGTGGTGGTGTGGGTCTTGCAATCGCTGCGACTATTTTTGTGGTAGCCTGTGTGGCATCCTGGGTGCACGAGGGAACAGAAGGCCGCTGGTAGATCCCTTTCAGGCATAAAGTTCCACATGCCCGCTGGTAGATCCCTTTCAGGCATAAAGTCCTACATGCCCCGGACAGGAAAGGGCAGAAAAGAGGAAAAGGATGGTAAAGGTAAGAGATTATCTGTCCTATTTGAAAGAAGAGGAATATCCACAGCTTTTCAGCAAAGAATGTATGCACAGGCTGAATTTGGTGGAGCAGACATTCGGTGAACTTGAGAGCGAGGAAACCATTCTGGAGGTTCTGCTGGATAAAGAAGCCCGTACCTGTGATTATTCCATCAAGATACAGACAGTGAATAAGGTGGTTTGTGAAACAGTTCAGGAACTCTGGTATGAACTTGACTATGGTGCCATTACAGAC
>JBJENT010000202.1:0-9004 GCA_051880335.1 Lachnospiraceae bacterium | reverse complement strand
TCCAGTCTGTCTCCGTTTACCACACCTGCCACCTTATTATTACCGCCATATGCACTTTTGGTATGAAATCCTCTTCGGTCAGTTCACATGCTTCATTCAGTCTTGTTCGCAGCAGATCCACATTCTCTTCCTGCATGGAAAGACCGGCTGCCATTTTATGCCCGCCGAATTTATCAAACAGCTCCCTGCATGCAGACAACCCCGCATACATATCGTATTCCTCAATGGAACGTCCCGAACCTTTGATGCCATCTTCCCCTCTGGTCAGCACAATGGTGGGACGATTATATTTCTCACGGATTCTTCCTGCCACGATGCCAGCCAGACTTTCATGACATTCCGGAAGATACAGAACCAATATCTTATCCAGCTTTTCCAGCTTTTGAATCTGCTCCTGAGCCGCTTTCACACTATGCTCTGTCATTTCTTTTCTGCTGTCATTAAGCTGTTTCAGTTCTGTAGCCAGAACCACCGCTTTTCCATAGTCCTGTTCCTGTAAAAGACGAAGGGCCCACATAGCACTTTCCAGTCTTCCCGATGCATTCAGACAGGGACCTAATACAAATCCGATATGATAGGCGTCGATTTTCTCCGGTTCCAGACCATTTACCTGAATCAGGGCTTTGATTCCCGGATGCTTACTTTTCCGGATTCTTTCCAGCCCTTCCTTTACCAGAATACGGTTTTCATCCAGAAGCTCCATCACATCGCATATGGTAGCAAAGGCTGCTGCAGCCATCAGACCATCCAGCTGTTCTTCCAGTTCTTTTTCCGGGATATTCCCATCGGTCTCTTTTCCATATTCTTTATTTACATATTCTTTATTTCCGTATTTTCTAATTCCATATTTTCCCAGTGCTTCTGCAAACTTATACGCAACAAATGCACCGCATATTCCCGGAAACGGGTAGGTGTCTCCCGGCTTTTTCGGATCAATAACTGCTTCTGCTTTGGGAATTTGATAGATTTTTTCCTCTCCATCCTGTATAAAAGGTACTTCATGGTGATCTGTCACAATCACCTGCATATGATTTTCATAAGCCAGAGCAATCTGATCCTTTGCTGAAATACCGTTATCACAGGTGATGATCAAATCCACTCCATCTGCAGCCGCCTGCAGGATCAGGGAATCATTTAATCCATATCCGTCCTTCATCCTGTGGGGGATGATCACATCCACATTGCCTCCCGCTTCCCGGATTGCCTTTTCCAGTATGTAGGAAGAGCAGATTCCGTCTGCATCATAATCACCGATAACGCGCACTTTTTTCTTTTCTTTTATTGCAGTCCACATGGTCTTAACTGCTTTATCCATATCACTTAATAAAAACGGATCGTAAAAGTCCTTTTTCGTTCCATACAGATATTTGCGGATATCATCCATTTCCGTGATATCTCTGTTCCGGATAATCCTTGCGGTCACAGGTGAGATATGAAATTCTTCCGATATTTTTTGAAAATCTGCCTTTTTTGCTGCTACAAACCATTTTTTCATAAATCATAATACCTATTTCAAAATATGCGGGGTCGTCAAATGCTCATTCGTGCAGGCACGCTACGCATTTTCCTCGTCGCTATAACAGAAAAACGGCAGACATAAAAGCCTGCCGCTTTATCTTTTTTGTTTCGTATTTTGGACCTTTATTTTTGTTCAGATCTTTGTCCTTGTGTATTATTTTGCTTCTTTGTCTTTCTTTGCAATCTTTGTACGAAGTACATACCATAATGCACCTGTAATACATACAGAAGAGTATGTACCGCAAAGGATACCTGCCATCAGTGGCAGAGCAAATTCACGGATGCTGGACACGCCATATACATAAAGTGCTGCAACCATGATAAATGTAGTCAGAGAAGTGAAAATGCTTCGTGATAAAGTCTGGGAAATAGACTGGTTTACCATATCCTGCAGATCATCTTTTCTGCTCATAGCTCTCATATTTTCACGTACACGGTCGAAGATAACGATTGTAGCATTGATGGAGTAACCTACAATGGTCAGCATACATGCAATGAATGTTGCACCTACGGAAACTCTGGCAACTGCATAGAATGCCAGTACTACCAATACGTCATGGATCAATGCAATGACTGCACTGGCGCCAAAGCGGATATCCTTGAAACGAATCCAGATATAGATCAGCATACATACCGCAGCAATAATAACGGAAATAAAAGCATCTCTCTGCATTTCAGAGCTGATGGTAGAGCTGATGGTTTCTGCTGTAATGGAATCCTCTGCAACACCATAGCTTTCTTCCAGCATGGTATTTACTGCTTCTCTTTCTTCTACCGATAAGGTTCTTGTCTTGAAGATAACCTGATTGCTTCCGGCTACTTTCTGTGACTGAACATTGGCATCATTGATAATCTGTTCAATCTGAGGAACGATTTCTGTATCTAACTGCTCTAAGCTGTAATCCTCATTAAAGGTAACTGCAGTCTGTGTACCGCCTACAAAATCCAGGCTGTAATTCAGTGCAGAACCGGTGGAACCCTTCTGGATTCCCATGGTTACAAAACCACCAACGATTACAACAATAGAAATTGCAAAGAAGATAGCTTTCTTTTCCAGGAACTTGATTGTTTTCCGCTCTTTTGCAGCACCAAATAATTTCAGGCTGTCACATCCCAGTTCAATAAAGGCATTCAGGATGATTCTTGTCACAACCAGTGAAGTGAACATGGAAAGGATAATACCCAGTGCCAGTGTCTGTGCAAAACCTTTGATAGCACCGGTTCCCATAACATTCAAAACAATCGCTGCAATCAATGTGGTAATATTACCATCCAGAATCGCAGAAAGAGCTTTCTTGAAACCAATCTGTACAGAAGATCTGACAGTCTTTCCGGTTGCCAGTTCTTCACGGATTCTTGCAAAGATAATAACGTTTGCATCCACTGCCATACCAATACCCAGAATGATACCTGCAATACCCGGTAAAGTTAAGGTCAGGTTGAATGCATCCAGTAAGATGATTACTAATTCTACATATACGCCAAGAGCAAGTGTTGCAGCAAGACCCGGAAGGAAATATACCGCAATCATAAATACTGCAATGATAGCAAAACCGATTGCACCTGCAACCAGAGCTTTTTCAATTGCTTCAGCACCCAGCTGTGCACCTACCACATTACTGCGGAGTTCTTCCAGTGTTAAGGAAAGACCACCGATACGGATGGTAGAAGCCAGGTTGTCCGCCGCTTCAAAAGTCTGCATACCTGTGATGACACAGTTACCGTCTGTAATTGCTTCATTTACAGATGGTGCACTTACAATCATATCATCATACATAATGTAAATCACATCATGAGTTGGTGCTGCCAGTGCTGTTGCTACAGCAAATTTTTCTGCACCTTCATCCGTCAATGTGAGTTTTACTACATATTCGCTGTTACCCATACTGTTCTGCTGTGTACCTGCCTGAGCATCTGCCACATCAGTACCTTCCAGAACAACGGATCCTGAACTATTAAAAAACTGCAGAGAACCCGGTTTGCCCAGTTCTGCCAGAATCGCATTGGCATCGGATACACCCGGAATTTCGATACTGATACGGTCAGCACCTTCCTGATATACCTGTGCTTCTGTACTATACTGCTGCACACGTTTCTGCAGTTTGTAAATCGTGTCGCTCATATCTTCCGCACTTGGATTTTCTTCTCCAACTACCTGATAGGTAATGCTGACACCGCCGGCCAGATCCAGACCAAGCTTGATGCTCTTTCCGGAACCGGAAGCAGTTTCTCCCCAGCCATATACTGCTGTGTATCCGAAAAGCACCATGAGTGCTAATACAATTACCAGCACAAAGGCTGATTTTGCTTTGTTCTTTTTCATTTTTGTTTATTCTCCTTTTAATCCTCGGCCAGTGCCGCTTTTATCATAATTGCGCATTCCACGCGCTTTCTCTGCAATTCACATCCGATATCATAGGCATCGTTGATACTTCCATGGAAATTGTAAGAATTGGCAGCACATCCACCACTGCAGTAGAATTTTGCAAAGCATTTCTTACACTTGTCCTTGGCATATACATTACATTCCTTAAAACAGTCCCGGATATCCGTTCTGACAATGCCTTCCTCCACATTGCCCATCAGGAACTCTTCATTTCCCACAAACTGGTGACAGGGATAAAGATCTCCCCAGGGGGTTACTGCCAGATATTCTGTTCCGGAACCACAGCCGGACAGTCTTTTGGCAACACAAGGACCGCCTTCTAAGTCTATCATAAAATGGAAAAAGTTAAAACCCTTTCCTTCTTTTCTATAACGAATAATTTCTTTTGCCAGTTTATCATACTCTTCCATCAAAACCGGTAAATCTTCTTCCTGAATGGCATAATCATCTTCCGGCTTTGCCACAACAGGCTCTACGGAAATCTGTTTGAATCCCAAATCAGCCAGATGAAGTACATCCTTGGAAAAATCCAGATTGTGATGAGTAAATGTGCCCCGCACATAATAATTCATCTGGTTTCTGCTTTCTGCCACCTTTTGGAACTTCGGCACGATCAGATCATAACTTCCCTGACCACCGCGGAATGGACGCATTCTGTCATGGACTTCTTTTCGTCCGTCAATACTGAGTACCACATTGGCCATTTCCTTATTACAGAATTCCAGAATCTCATCATTTAACAGAACTCCGTTGGTAGTTAAGGTAAAACGGAATTTTTTATGATGAGGTTCTTCCAGACTTCTTCCATAAGCCACCAGGTCTTTTACCACCTGCCAGTTCATCAGAGGCTCACCGCCAAAGAAGTCAACCTCCAGGTTGATACGGTTTCCGGAATTAGCCACCAGAAAATCCAATGCCTTCTTTCCTACTTCAAAGCTCATCAGAGCTCGTCTGCCATGATATTCCCCTTCTTCAGCAAAACAGTACTGGCAGGCAAGGTTGCAGTCATGTGCAATATGTAAACAGAGTGCCTTTACTACAGTCTCTCTCTTTTTAAAATCAAAAATATAATTCTGATAAATATCCTTTACGAAAAGATAATCATCATCAGCAAGTGCAAGAATCTCTTCCACCGCTTCCTTTTTATCTTCATCGGAATAAGAAAGATCAGCAATTGCCTGAAGTGCACGCTCTTTTCTTTCATCTCCCTCAAGTCCCAGTTCATAAACCGGCTCAATCAGTGGGATACTGTCATAGATAATATCGTCTACCACATGGATACTTCCACTATTGACATCCATGACGATATTGTATCCGTTATTTTTGTACTGATGTATCACTAAAATAAACTCCTTCTAATTTAAATAGGTGCTCTTCAGTTACTCCCTAATGGCACCCTCCAAACGTGTTCTCTAAACGTATAATAAGCAGCGAGGTCACCCGCTGCTTACATATACTGTATGAACAACTTAAATCACATCATTATTTGCCAGCTTTTTCACAGCTCTGATTTCCAACTGTGCAAGATGTCTTACATGCAGACTGGCAGGATGTCTGGCATTCGCCACATCCACCTTTTTTCATGGATTCCTTTAAATCTCTTGTTGTTAATGTTTTGATATGTTTCATAACATAACCTCCTGATGGTATGGATTCTTTCGATCTATGTAACAGGGAAATCTCAGATTTTCCCGCACATAATTTTAATCAGTATATCATAGTTTTTTTAACCTGCAAAGATTTTTCTTGAAAATTTTTGACTTGCATTATTTTCAGCTCAGCATGCCCCCCAGCATTCCGCCTCCCATGCAAAGAAGTCCTGCGCTCCATTTTGCAAAAGCACCCGGAGCGACTTTATCATGGATTCCCAGAGACAACAGAAGAAGCACCACAAAATAGCAGATTCCCATCATAGCTCCGAACAGGAATTTTCTTTTCCTGCTTTTTTTCCCTGTAATAAAACCTGCCACAAAAGAAGACAGTACATAAATGATCAGAATCCCTATTCTGGTTCCCTGCTCCGACAGATTGGCTTTATAAGCCAGAAACGCCAGAAGCAGCAAAAGCAATCCTGTTACCAGATAAGCGATCAACAGACAGCCTCCTGTAAAAATAGCAATTTTCTTTCCATCTATCTTTCCATCTATACCGGTTTGCATATAAGCCCCCTTTATGGAAACACCTGCTCACTTTTTCTATTATTTTATAAAGTTATTTCCCGGGTTTCCTGTTAATCCATCTATATGCTTCTTGACAAAATAATATGCTTTCTCTAATATGAATATATTTTAATGAATATTTTTTGATGCTTAGAAAGGAGCCTGTCTTGGATACCAAAAGTATCATACAATGTATTGTTTTATTATTATTACTGATCTTATCCGGATTCTTTTCTTCCGCCGAAACCGCCTTTACCTGTGTCAATAAGGTAAGAATCCGTTCACTGGCGGAGGAAGGTAATAAAAAAGCCCTGCGGGTACAGAAAATCCATGAGCGGTACAGCAAAATGCTGAGTACCATTTTAATTGGAAACAATCTGGTCAACATTGCTGCTTCCTCTCTGACCACCGCCATGACCATCCGGCTGTTTGGCAGTACTTTGATTGGGCTTAGTACCGGTGTACTTACCTTTCTCGTCCTGATCTTTGGCGAAATCATTCCAAAGAACTGGGCCGGGAGCCACGCTGATAAGATTTCCCTGGCCTACTGCGGTATCATTGATGTTCTGATGTTTTTACTGACACCGGTCATCTGGATCGTGGATACCTTCGCCCATGCCATTCTTCATCTCTTCCATCTGGAAGCAGACCCCAATGCGGAGAACATCTCGGAAAGTGAACTGCGCACCTATGTGGAAATGGGACATGAAGAGGGCGTTCTGGAAGAAGAAGAACATCATATCATCAACAATGTTTTCGATTTTTCTGATTCTCTGGCTGAAGAAATCATGACTCCCCGTGTGGATTTAAGTACTCTTCCTATTACTGCTTCTTATGAAGATGTGATGCAGATTTTCCGAAGAACGATGTACACCAGAATTCCCATATATGAAGATGATCCGGACAATATCATCGGTATGATCCATATGAAGGATTTCTTTTTTGTACGGGAACCGGAAAAATTCAAATTAAAAAAGATTCTGCGAAATGTATATTATACATTCGAGCGGAAAAAGACCTCTGATCTTCTGATGGAAATGCGTGAACGACAGCAAAGTATGGCCATCGTTTTAGATGAATACGGAACTGCGGTTGGTCTGATCACATTGGAAGACCTACTGGAAGAAATCGTGGGAGAAATCCGGGATGAATACGATGACGATGAAGCTGAGCTGATCCGCACGGTAAACGAGCACTCCTATCTCATTGATGCCGGTATGAAGCTGGATGATGTAAACGATGCTCTTCTTCTGAATCTGTCTTCTGAGGATTATGACACCATCGGTGGTATCATGATCGAGGCTTTGGACAGACTACCGGTAAGCGGTGAAACCGTCACGCTGGAACAGGGTATTTCTTTGCAGGCAAGAGGCATCGCCCATAATCGAATCAAGCATGTATTATTAAAATTACCGGAACAGGATTAGACCTGCTCCGGTAATTAATTTCTACTATTTACAACATATTTACCTTCTCTTCCGGTAAATACTGTAAAAGAAGCTTTTCCAGTTTCTCATAGGCAATGGGTTTTGCCAGGAAATCCGTAAAGCCATTTTCCAAATACATTTCCCGGGCACCGGTTACTGCATTGGCTGTTAATGCGATGACCGGTGTATCCAGATTCAGATTACCATCTGTGGTTTTAAATTTCTGCAGTGTTTCTATCCCATCCATGATCGGCATCATATGATCCAGGAAAATCAGATCATATTTTTCTTTTGTGATCATCTGCAGACATCTGGTTCCGGAATCCACATCCTCTATCTCCATCATGGAATTTTTCAGCAGATTTTTCAATACCTTTCTGTTAATGGCATTATCATCTACCATGAGTATTTTTACACCCTCTGCAGTAAATTTCTGCTGGAACTGATACTCTCTTTCCTGCTTTCTTATCCTTTCCGACAGATTTCCAATCGGTGTATCATCCACGATTCCCTGCATGATTCGTACAATAAAGCAGGAACCTTCTCCATAAACACTTTTCACATCTAAGGTACCGCCCATCAGCTTGATCAGCTGGATGGTAATACTCATACCAAGTCCGGTGCCTTCTACGCTCCGGTTACGATTTAATTCGATTCGCTCAAATTCTTCAAACAGCTTAGGCATATCCTCTTCTTTGATGCCGATACCTGTATCTTCAATCCGATATTCCATCATAATTTCATTAGAGTTCTCAGACCGAATCCCCTTAATTTTCAGTGTTACTTTTCCCTGATTGGTGTATTTCACAGCATTATTCAAAATGTTAGACAATACCTGGCGTACCCTGATATCATCACCGCAAAGCTTTGATGGCAACGTGCTGTCCATTTCCAAAACCACTTCCAGATCTTTTTCTTTGGCCTTCTGCCTGATCAGATTCAGGGTATCATGAATCAAACTGCTTTGATCATATTCTACCGGAACGATTTCCATTTTCCCGGAATCGATTTTGGAAATATCCAGAATATCATTGATTAAAGCAAGGAGGCTTCTGCCGGCTCCCTGAATATCAAAGGCATATTCTCTGATCTGAGGGTCTGTACATTCCCGCAGAATCATCTCATCCATACCAAGCACCGCATTAATCGGTGTTCTGATTTCATGAGACATATTGGCAAGAAATTTTCCCTTGGCTTCATTGGCCATAAGTGCCGCTGCTTTCTCATTTTCCATGGCAAACACTGTAAAAATAGTATGGGAAGTAGCTCCACACAGCAAAGCCAGTATACCAAGAGCCAGCATCGTCCCTCGAAAAACACCGGTTCTGGTAAAGTACAGCAAAATCTGAACGATAGCAGCCAAAAACATACACAACAGACCATATGCCACATATTTATATTCTTTCAGTTTGTCTGCACGTGCATCCATGATAATGCCATATACCAGTGCCAGAATAATAATAACACATCCCATGGTTACAAAGGGGAAAGTATCACCAAAACTTTTTATTCCA
>JBJENT010000201.1:0-9055 GCA_051880335.1 Lachnospiraceae bacterium | reverse complement strand
TTCCTTGTTTTGGTTCAAGATTGCGAACGAGCATCGCGAGTTTCGCAATTACCTAATATGAAAAAGTATTTTCCTTAATTATGTATTATTAAAAAAGCTGTAATGTAAGGGGAAGGAATAATCTCTTCAATAAAGAAACAGAATGTGATACTATCAGAATGTGGAATTTGTATGGCTTTAAACCAATGCATGCCAGATGAAGACGTAATTGCATCAAAAATGTGCCAATGTAAACTAATATCAAAAGTATCTAATGGCTGGAATAATATACTAAAGAGAAAAAGTAAAACGGGAAAAGAGAATGAAAATACCAGTAGAGAAAAGAACGTATCAGGAAGTTATGACCTATATGCCATGGTCTTATCGAAAACCATGCAGACAGTCCAAAATCGCAAGGTGGCTTTTAAAAACACTTTCTGAACCGGAACTTCGAAAGGTAAATTTTGAATATACCCAGGAAGGTATGGAACAGTTAGGGGCAAAGGAACCGGCCCTTTTTTTGATGAATCACTCCAGCTTTCTGGATTTGGAAATTGCATCTCATTTGCTACAGAAAAGACCTTTTCACATTGTCTGTACCAACGATGGCTTTGTGGGGAAGGAAGGTCTGATGCGCTGGATTGGGTGCATTCCTACGAAAAAATTTATTACCGATGTACGGTTGGTAAAAGATATGAACTTTGTCATAAATAATTATCAAAGTTCTATTTTGATGTATCCGGAGGCAAGTTACAGCTTTGACGGGACCCAGACACCTTTGCCACATAGCTTGGGAAAATGTATTAAACTATTGAAAATCCCGGTGGTTATGATCAAGACCAAAGGAGCATTTTTACGGGATCCCCTGTACAATGCCCTTCAGATCAGAAAGGTAGATGTATCTGCCAAGGTAGAATATTTGTTATCCAAAGAGAAGATAGAAGTGCTTTCGGCAAAGGAAATCAATGAAATGCTGGCAAAACAGTTTACTTATGATCATTTTAAGACTCAGGCCGAAGAGCAGATTTGTGTGGATGAACCATTTAGGGCGGATGGACTGCATAGGGTGCTTTATAAATGTTCCCACTGTGGTAGCGAAGAACATATGCATGGGGAAGGCGTTACCATAACATGCGAAAACTGTGGTTCAAGACATGAGTTGACGGAGTATGGGATGCTCAGGAAAATCGAAAAAGAGGAAGCTGAGCGAAAAGAAACCGGCAGATTTCGGTTCGTCACAGACTGGTATCGCTGGCAGAGAGAATGTGTGCGGCAGGAGTTATTAAACCAGAATTATAAACTGGATGTAGATGTAGAAATCATGATGCTGATTGATGCAAAGAAAATTTACGATGTAGGAGAAGGCCATTTAACCCATGATCATAATGGCTTTACTTTGACAGGATGCGATGGACAGCTGCAGTTTTCTTTGAAACCATCGGCAAGCTATAGTCTGTATGCAGATTACTTCTGGTATGAAATCGGGGATATGATTTCCATCGGGGATACCGATGTTCAGTACTATTGTTTCCCGAAAACAAAATGTAATGTGGCGAAAGCCCGGCTGGCTACGGAAGAATTATATAAAATGACGATTACCAGTAGATGCGAAAAGCAGAAGGCCTGAACTTGAAAAAGGCAAAGGCTTCATCTGAATTTACTTTGTCTTTTCTACGGAAACATGGTAATATGAAATTCGAGTATTTATGCAGGCAGAATGAAAACCTGCAGGAAAAAAGTGGAGGTACAATAGAGGGGTACCGACACGATATGAGGAGGATCACATGAGTAAGATTTTTAAGTTCCACAATGATGTAGATACGGATCAGATTATTGCGTCCCAGTATTTACTGTTGCCCAACATCGATGAGATGAAAGGTTATGCATTTGAATCCCTGGATGGTAATTTTGCAAAGGATGTTGTTGTCGGAGATATTATTGTTGCCGGCGAAAACTTTGGCTGCGGTTCATCCAGAGAGCAGGCACCAAGTGTACTAAAGGCACTAGGTGTGAAAGCAGTTGTGGCTAAATCCTTTGCTCGTATTTTTTATAGAAATGCCATCAATATCGGACTTCCGGTTTTGGTCAGCAAAGATTTATATGAAGCAGTAGAGGCGGGCCAGGAAGCAGAACTGGATCTTTCCGAGGGTACTATCGTGGCAAACGGAACCACCTATACATGTACCAAACTGCCACCATACATGCAGAACATTTTGAATCAGGGAGGCCTGATTGCCTCTTTAAATAAGGAGGAAAACTAATATGGGGATGACATTAGGTGAAAAAATTATTGCCAGAGCTGCTGGCGTTCCGGAGGTAAAACCGGGGGATATACATACTGTAAATGTAGATTATTTGATGAGTAACGATGGCACCACACATTTGACCATCGATATGTATAACACGAAATTGAAAAATCCAAGAATTGCAGATAAGGATAAACTGGTTTTCATTATTGACCACAATATTCCTGCAGAAAATCCAAAAACAGCAGCAGCGCATAAGAAAATGCGTGAATTCGCAAAAGAAAATAGTATTAAGTTTTACGAGGGAAAAGGTGTCTGCCATCAGATTATGGTAGAGGATTTTGTGGAGCCCGGACAGTTTATTATGGGTGCGGATTCCCACACCTGTTCTTATGGTGCACTGGGCGCATTCGGAACAGGTATTGGTTGCACAGATTTCCTATATGCCATGGTTACCGGAACTTCCTGGGTACTGGTTCCGGAAACTATTCGTTTTGAATTGACCGGAAAACTTCGCCCGGGCGTATATCCCCGTGATTTGATTCTGACCATCATTGGTGATATCGGTGCCAATGGTGCAAACTACAAAATCATGGAATTTGCCGGAGAAGGTGCCCACAATCTGAGCGTAAATGACCGTTTTGTACTTTGTAATCTGGCAGTAGAAGCCGGAGCAAAGACAGGGATCGTTGAGCCCGATGAAAAAGTAGTGGAATTCATGAAAGAGCATGGCAGAAGCTATGACAATCTGTTTGCCAGCGATCCGGATGCCAAGTTCCAGAAGGTATATCACTATGACCTTTCTAAAATTGAGCCGGTTGTTGCAGAACCGGATTTTGTAGATAACATTAAGCCATTATCCCAGGTGGGTGATGTAAAAATCGATGAGGCATTCTTAGGTTCCTGTAACAATGGACGTATCGATGACCTTCGTGTGGCAGCAGCCATCTTAAAGGGAAGAAAGGTTCATCCGGATGTTCGATTCCTGATTGCACCGGCATCCAATGCTGTATATTTGCAGGCTTTGCAGGAAGGATTGGTTGATATTTTCCTGGAATCCGGAGCCATGATGATGAATGCCAACTGTTCTGTATGCTGGGGAAGCTGCCAGGGTGTTATCGGGGAAGGCGAAGTACTGATTTCCACGGGTACCCGTAACTTCAAAGGCCGGGCAGGGCACAAGGATTCCAAAGTATATCTGGGATCTGCAGCTACTGTGGCAGCATCGGCTGTAGCAGGTAAAATCGTAGGGCCGGAGCAGCTATCCTAGAAATAGGCTGATATCAATTGTATAGATATGGGAAAAAGAACCATGTATGTGTGAAAGTAGTAGCAGGCCTATGACAGTTTGCCACGACAGGAATAGCATATATATGGAAGAAAACAATAGATAGAAAGAGGTACAACATGGAAAAGTTTACAGGAAAAGTGTGGGTACTTGGAGATGATATCGATACCGATATCATTATTCCAACAGAGTACCTGGCACTGCCAACCGTTGATGATATGAAAAAATATGCATTTTCCCCGCTTCGCCCGGAGCTTGCCGGACAAATACAGGAAGGGGATATTATTGTGGCAGGAAAGAATTTTGGCTGTGGTTCTTCCAGAGAACAGGCACCGGAAATCGTAAAGCATTTGGGAATCCGCTGTGTCATTGCCAAATCCTTTGCCAGAATTTTCTTCCGTAACTCCATTAACAACGGTTTATTGCTGATTGAGAATCCGGATCTTTATGACCACATCACAGAGGGTGATGAAATTGAAGTCATTATGAATGAAAAGATTACTGCTGGTGGAAAGGATTATCCTATCCAGCCGCTGCCGGATAATCTGATGGATATCTTAAATGCAGGCGGGCTGGTAAAGGCCATGCAGAAACGGAACGGACTAATATAAGAAGTAATGGAGAAAAAAGAATGGGACATACATTGATTGAAAAGATTATCATGAAGAATACGGGCTCAGAAAATGTCCTTCCGGGACAGATTAAAACAGTTTCTGTAGACCGTGTCATGATTCATGATATTTTTATTCCTTTTGTAGTAGATAAATTTAAAGAAATGGGATTTTCCAAAGTATGGGATCCGGATAAAGTGGTTCTGATCTATGACCATCTGGTACCCACCAGTGCAGTAGAAGATGTACGTCATTTTCAGATTGGGGATGCTTTTGTAAAGGAACAGGGTCTGACACATTTTCACAGAGCAGATGGTATCTGCCACCAGCTGATGCCGGAAATGGGATATGCAAAACCGGGAAATATTGTATTCGGAACAGATTCCCATACAACCACCTATGGCTGCGTAGGGTGCTTTTCATCCGGTATTGGTTATACAGAAATGGCATCCATTTTGGGAACCGGTGAAATGTGGGTAAGAGTTCCGGAAACCATTAAAGTAGTGGTAAATGGAAAAATGCCAAAGGGCGTTCTTTCCAAAGACATCATTCTGCGACTGATTGGGGATTTACGGGCAGATGGCGCAACCTATAAAGTACTGGAATTTTCCGGCTCCACCATTGATGAAATGAGTGTATCTTCCCGTATGACCATGTCCAATATGGCTATCGAAGCTGGTGCCAAAGCAGCACTTTTTGCACCGGATGAAAAGACCTGTGAGTTTTCGAAAGTAAAAAAAGAAGATATCGACTGGCTCTATGCAGATGAAGATGCAGCTTACTGTAAAGTAATGGAGTATCAGGCTGAAGATCTGGTTCCGGTACTGGCATGCCCTTCCCAGGTGGATAATATTAAGAGTGTGGAAAGCCAGGCGGGAACAAAACTGGATCAGGTATTTATAGGGTCCTGTACCAATGGACGTCTGGAAGATCTGGCAGTGGCTGCAAAGATTCTGGAAGGAAAACAGGTGGCTCCTTATGTGAAACTGATTATTACCCCAGCCAGCAGAAGCATTTTCAGAGAAGCCATTGCTGCCGGATATATTGAAACCTTTGTGAAAGCAGGTGCTATTGTGACACAGCCCGGATGTGGCTTGTGTTGTGGTAGAGCCTGTGGTATTCTGACGGACGGAGAAAGAGTACTGGCAACCAATAACAGGAACTTCCTGGGACGTATGGGTACTTCAAAAGTAGAAATTTACCTTGCTTCTCCGGCAACTGCTGCTGCATCGGCAGTGACAGGTGTGATTACAGCATATGAAGGATAAGAGGATTTTTATTTGATCTGGGTACTGTTAACGTTATTATATGGAGTATTTAAGGGACTTCGTGAGATTGTAAAGAAAAAGGCACTGGGTATTTCTGATGTGATGGAAGTACTGGTGATGTACACACTGATTGGTTTTGTAATGGTGATTCCACAGGCAAAAAATGCAGGTGGATTAGTGCCGATTCAATACGTGTATATTTTTATGAAATCTTTGGCTGTCTTTTCAGCCTGGATATTCAGCTTTCATGCACTGAAAAAAATGCCGGTAAGCCTTTATGGAATACTGGATCTTTCCAGAGTACTATTTGCCACATTACTGGGTGTTTTTGTATTAGGTGAAGTATTAAAAATCACCCAGGTGATTGGACTTATTCTGGTTTGTACAGGACTTCTGATGCTGAAATTTAAACCCTTTGGTAAAAGTGGGAGTAGCGAAAATGCGCAGCCTGTTTTGGTGGTTTGTGCCTTTTTATCCTGCATCTTAAATGCCATTTCGGGTTTCCTGGATAAGATTCTGATGAAGCAGATGAACAGTTCTCAGCTTCAGTTCTGGTATATGCTTTTTATGCTGCTTCTGTATTTGGGATACTGTCTGGTTTTCAAAGTACATATCAACTGGGTGAAAAGTTTAAAGAATTACTGGATTTGGATTCTGAGTATTTTGTTTGTGGTAGCAGATAAGGCACTCTTTTTGGCCAATGGTTATCCGGATAGCCGAATTACCGTTATGACCTTGATCAAGCAGTCCGGCTGTATTGTGACCATACTGGGTGGAAAACTGATATTCAAAGAAAAGAATATTGGATATAAGCTGGTATGTGCAGCAGTGATCATTACCGGTATTGTGGCCGGAGTATTATGATAATTGCAGGAAAAGGTCTAAGGTATTATGATAATTGCAGGGTAAAGGCTTTCAGGGATCATGATAATTACCGGTAGAGAAACCGGAGTATTATAAAAAGAAAGAAGGAAAATGAAATGAGCAGAAAAGTAGTTTTAGCAGGTGCATGTCGTACAGCAATCGGTACCATGGGAGGAGCTTTAAGCAATATGCCCGCTCCTGATATCGCTACTATTGTTGTGAAGGAAGCAATGAAAAGAGCAGGTGTAAAACCGGAACAGGTTGACGAAGTGTATATGGGCTGTGTTATTCAGGCAGGTCTGGGACAGAACCCGGCACGTCAGGCAGCAGTCAATGCAGGGATTCCGGTTGAAGTACCGGCAACCACCATCAACGTACTCTGCGGTTCCGGTCTGCACTGTGTGAATCTGGCAGCAAAACTGATTGCTTCCGGTGATGCAGACATTATCGTTGCAGGCGGTATGGAAAATATGTCTAAAGCACCATATTTATTATATGATGCTCGTTTTGGCTATCGTATGGGTGCAGCAAAGATGGATGATGCACTTCTTCGTGATGCTTTAACAGATGCTTTTGGTGGATACCATATGGGTATTACTGCTGAAAATATTTGTGAACAGTGGGGACTGACCAGAGAGCAGCTGGATGAGTTCGCAGCATGGAGCCAGCAGAAAGCTGAAAAAGCCATTGCAGAAGGCAAATTCAAAGATGAAATCGTACCGGTTGAAGTAAAGAAGAAAAAAGAAACCTTTATTTTTGATACAGATGAAGGTCCAAGAAAAGGTGTTACAAAAGAAAACATTAGTGGTCTTCGTCCGGCATTTAAACCGGATGGTATGGTTACAGCAGCCAACTCTTCCGGTATTAATGATGCAGCAGCAGCTATCATTGTTATGAGTGAAGAAAAAGCGAAAGAACTTGGCGTAAAACCAATGGCTACATGGATTGGTGGCGAACTTGCAGGTGTGGAACCACGTATCATGGGTATTGGACCGGTTGCTGCAACACGTAAGGTAATGGCTAAAACCGGTTATAAGATTGAAGATTTTGATCTGATTGAAGCAAATGAAGCTTTTGCAGCACAGTCTGTTGCTGTAGGTCATGATCTTGGCTTTGACTTAAGCAAGCTGAATGTAAATGGTGGTGCCATTGCCCTTGGTCATCCGGTAGGATGTTCCGGTACCAGAATCCTGGTTACACTGCTTCATGAAATGGCTAAGAGACCGGATGCAAAGAAAGGTCTTGCAACATTGTGTGTAGGCGGCGGTATGGGTGCAGCTGCTATTGTTGAGAAATACGAATAGGACGTGAATGATGCATGCTTCAGACATTTTTCTATGTTTGAAGCATGTTTTTTCTCCTATTCTTAATAGAATTTAAGAGAATTTTAATGGAATAAATGGTTTTGGATTATTATAATGAATATGTATTATGCAAGTGGATGGATAGCTGTTTATGTTTGTATATTTGCTCATGAATGAGCATGGAGGAGACTAATTATGAGAAAAAATGTGGCACTATTTTTGGCTATAGGTGTTCTTTCTATGTCGCTTATAGCTTGCGGAAAAAATGCGGAACCTGCAGATGTTTCGGGAGAGACTCAGGAAGAGACAAAGGAAGACGAAAAAGCAGATAAAGAACAGGAATCAGCACAGATTGCCAATCCCTGGAAAGATTGTTCTGCGGAGGAAATCGAGAGCGTATTTGGATGTGTGTTCCAGACACCATTTCATGCAACCAATGTGTCTTATCAGATGTTACATGAAGATGAAATGGGACAGATGCAGTTTACCTATATGGATTTGGAGTTTACAGCAAGGATGCAGAAGACAGAAGGTTTGACTGATATTTCAGGAGCAAATTATGACTGGACCATGGAATCTGATTTAGACATGGCTGGGGCGCCGGGCAGCACCATGCGCTATATTTCTGATGAAGAAATGGTGGATGTGCTTCTATGGTATGACGAATATAACGGAGTGACCTACAGTTTGATGACTTCTGCTCCGGACTTAGGTGAGTTTGATATTGTGCCGGTTGGTCAGGAAGTTTATTTGGGACCAGATCCATATGCTGATGGGGAATGTTTTATGCCTGCTGATTTCCTGCAGGAAAGAGTGGAAAAAGACTGTTTTGAATCCTTTGATGAAATCATATCCCTGCTTCAGCCTGGAGAAGCCTATGCTATGATTCAGTTGAAAGATGCAAAGGGAGATTTGCTGGTTATTACTGATGGAACCTTCGATGACGGAAAAGGTAACATAGTAGCTTTGGATGGCTATGTATATGGAAAAACAGACCGTGGAATCACTAATGTAGGTAATGTATTTAGCAGCGATAAAGCATATCCTCTGGCATGCGATGGGGAAGTGCTATATACAGCCGGGACCCAGGAATACTGCAGTTATTTCATGATGGAAGATGGAACCGGTCTTATGGTAAAGGATTATATCTGTGAATCTACAGAGGATGGAAAAACATCTTATGTAGGATTCCTTCGTTCTGAGAAATCCTTTGATGAAGCACTTGAAACTCAGGTTGAGGAAAATGACGCAGAAAGTTTCCGGCAGAGGATGGATGCATATGCATCAAAACCGGTGATTAAATTCATTGTGGTTATATAAATGATATTCAAAAAGAAAGCTCCTTTTTGGGAGTTTTCTTTTTTTGATTTCCTTTTTCGATGCGGTTCTGGAAAAATCGTTATTATTTCCAATATACGAATGTGTGTTCTTATGGTAAGATGTAATAAGCGCAAAGTAAAACGAAAAACAGACATTTGCATAGAAAAGAGAGTAG
>JBJENT010000200.1:0-9164 GCA_051880335.1 Lachnospiraceae bacterium | reverse complement strand
TTGAAGCAGCTGGTGGTCTGAAGGGATTTACATCGCTGATGATTGAAAAAAGAAGCGTTATCAAATCCCGGGTAGGAGCGGAGCTCTTTACATGGCTGGTAGGTATTCTGGTATTTATTGATGGCACGTTAAGTGTTATGATTACCGGATCCATTTCCAGACCGCTGACGAAGGCTTTCCATATTTCACCGGAAAAGACAGCATGGATTGTGCATTCCACTGCAACGCCCCTGTCTATTTTGATTCCTATTGCGGCGTACGGTCCTTATATTGCTGGTTTTATAGAGGCCCAGGGAATTGCAAATCCGACCAGACAGATGGTACAAGGTATATTCTTTAACTTTTATTGCCTGTTAGCTGTATTTGGAGTAGCTGTTTTCATTTTGACTCGTTTTGATTTTGGTCCCATGAAAAGAGCAGAAGCAGAGTATGCGGCCCAAAACGATTCCGCTACCAAAACTATGGAAAAAGCAAAAACCATGGAAAATGCGAAAACCATGGAAAATGCAAAAACCATGGAAAAGACGAAAACTATGGAAAATGAGAAAGCCGAAGAGGATGTCACAGGAAAAGCCCGTTATCTTTTAATTCCGATGATCTTAATGATTACAGTCACAGTTGCCTACATTTTATACAGTGGAAAAGGCAACATGATAAACGGAGATGCCGAAACAGGTTTGATTTTCGGAATCGCTGCCGGATGCCTTTATTTGATGGTTGCGCTGGCCGTTACGAAAAAGACCTCTTTGAAAGAAAGCACTGACAATCTGTTTACCGGCTGCGGGAATATGTTTGGCATTGTGGTTATCATGGTAATGGCTTATGCTTTCAGTAATCTGCTGGGCGAACTGGGAACTGCAGATTATTTGTCCGGCGTTTTGATCAGGTTACTGAATCCGACTATTTTTACACCAATTGCTTTTCTTCTTTCCTGCCTGCTTTCTTTCTCGACGGGTACCAGTGCAGGAACAATTGCCATTATGATGCCACTCATGCTTCCTATGGCATTGTCACTGAATGTTCCTATTCCCATGATCGTAGGTGCAGTGGCTGGAGGTGCTGTCTTTGGTGATCATACTTCACCTATTTCGGATACTACCATTATGGCCTGCTCATCCACGGGCTGTGATGTTGTGTCTCATGTAAAGACACAGCTTCCTTATTCTCTCTGTTTTGCTGCAGCAGCTTGTGCTTTGTATCTTGTGGTTGGCTTTCTGTTTTAGAGTAGCAAGCGGGAATTCTCGGTAAATCAATTGCCGATGTAGTCCGCGACGACAACGCATCAAAATATGATGACAACGTGTCAAAACGGATTGAAATAGATGATATTACTAAATTGGCCCTCAACCATTTGTGTTGGGGGCATTTTATTGCTAAATCTGTAACCTTTCACCTATTTTTTCCATCTAATAAGTAGATGATAAGAATCATCATACAAACCCATGGGACAAAAATCGGAGGAACAATGATGACGAAAGAAGAATTTACGGATTCTGTTTTTCAAGCTGAAAAAAGTATGTATCGCGTAGCAAAGTCAATTCTACATCAGGATGAAGATTGTGCAGACGCCATACAAAGTGCAATTCTAAACGCATATGAAAAGCTGGACTCGCTGAGGCATGAGAAATATTTTAAAACCTGGCTAACGAGAATTCTGATAAATGAGTGTTATAAAATACTTCGTAGTAACAAAGAACAGATCCTCTTTGAACCGTATATGGTTGAGCAAAACCAGGAGAAAAACAGTTCGGATCTATACGAAAAGCTGATGGAGCTGGAAGAGAAGTATCGAATTCCATTTGTCCTATATCATGTAGAGGGATATTCCGTTCGGGAAATTCATGAAATGCTGGATCTGAGTATCAGTAATGTGAAGGTTCGGCTTCATCGTGCAAGACATATACTCCAGGATGAGTTGAAAGGAGGAGAATGGTAATGGAAACAAGGGTTAGCAGGATAGATTGGAAAAGCATTTACCCGGAAGAGCCGGACTGTGTAAAGCATGCAACGGAAGATGCGATAAAACAGATAAAACAGAATGAACAGATAGAACAGATAGGACAGAAAGAACAGATAGAACAGATACAACAGAATGAACAGATACCGCAATATGAACAGATAGAACATTCAGAGAATGTAATTTTCATGCAGACTGCAGGAAGAAAACGCAAGACTACATTGAAAAAAATGGTTCTTATTGTGGCCATGCTTTCCCTACTTTCCGGGATCACAGTTTTGGCGGCATCAAGTCTATGGAAGCAGCGTATGGAAGAAATGCCTCAGGAAGAGCTGACAGATCACTATAAGGAAGTACACATGTCATCCATTTTCAGATATAGCAGGAATCTCTCCGAAGAAGAGCTTGGAAGAATGGATAGTCTTAGGAAAGAGTACGAGGAAGAAGGGCTTTTCCCAATAGGAGAATTGAAATATGTATCCATTGATGAATATGATGGTCTTGGTATTGGATTTGATGTAGAAAAAGGCGTATTCTGTCTTCCACAGGAAGCTTTGGCGGATGAAGAGATTTTAGAGTTAATAGATTTCCAGGAAAAATTAGATTATTCTTTATCTGAAATCAATCAGCAAATCACTGAAGGGATCGTGGAACAGGATGAGGTAATGCCGGAAACCAAAGCGCAAAAAGGAATTGATACCATGGTGGATTTTGAAAACTACAACGATATGTTCTTTTATCGTGTTGTCCATTTTGACAGCGCCAAATTCAGCAATGACACATTCAGCAATGACGCACTCAGCAGTGACACATTCAACAGTGATGCCTCCCACAGTGCCGAAGAGTATATGCTTTTTTCAGCTGATAATCATTATTTGTATTTGGGATCCAAATATCAGATCATAAGATGTCTGCATGGAGAGGAAACTGGAGAAGTATTCTATCAGGCAGATGAAGGCGAGCGGATTTTTGCAATGTATGCGGATGATGCAGGGCATGTGTTGGTTTCTTTGGCAGATGACGCCGATATGTCCGGACAGAATAAAAGGCTGATCCGATTAAATGATGAGGGCACAGTGGAATGTGAATATGGATTAGATCAGGTGACATCTGATACAGGTGAAAATTTAAGTCATTATTTTCCTTACAAAATGACAGTTGCAGAAGATGGAACACTATTCTTAAAATTTCGTGGGTTTTCTGATGAAAATGTGCTGGCATATGTTTTTGATGAACAAGGTGTTTTTAAAGGCAGAGTGGAGTCAAGGGATTATTCCGTTTCTGACTGGGGCGCAATGTGTATCGGCCGGGATGGATATTTGTATATGCTGGGGAGAAACAAAAATGCTAATCAGTTGGAACTATTGAAAGTTGATAGGGACACATTATTCATCGAGGATGCTACAGAACTAATCGGTGCAGATGTGACAGTATTCTTTGATGACATGGTGCAGATGAGCGAAAATGAACTTATGTTAACCGGATATGATGGAGTATGTATTGCAGATGTAAAAACAGGAGATGTGCAATGTGCTATTCACGGTTATGATGAGAAATGGTTTGATGAAGGAGCGAAATTTGCATGCATAGACGAAAATAATCTGGTGATTCTGAAAAGAGGCATAGCGGACGAAAGTGGTGTGATGGTAGATTCTGAACTGATTTATTTGCGTAGAAAATAGAGATTTATCTAATAGAATGTAAGAGATATTCCAAAGAAATGTCACCAATATTGATTACTTATTGACAAGATGGTCTACATGCAGTAGACTTACATTAGAAGAGGTCGACTGATTGTAGACTGAAAGGAGATAAGGTCAATGGAAGAATTAAGGCTAGGAGTTGTTGAGACTCAGTTTGCAGACATCATATGGAATAATGAACCGCTCACATCGGGAGAGTTAGTGAAACTCGCTGAAAAGCAGCTTGGCTGGAAGAAATCTACGACTTATACCATGCTTAAGAGACTGAGTGAGAGAGGTCTCTTTCGAAATGAGAAAGGAATGGTATCCTCGTTAATGACGAAGCAGGAATTTGAAGCAGCTCAAAGTGAAAAGTTTGTGGAAAATACATTTCGTGGTTCTCTCCCTGCATTTCTTGCTGCATTTACCTCGCGTAAAAATCTGTCTCCGGAAGATGTTGCAGAAATTCAAAAGATGATTGACCGGTATAAGGAGGGTGATTTGTAATGAATGAACTCTTTGTGGCAATCCTGAACATGAGCCTCAAGGCCAGCGTTTTGGTTGTGATGATCGTGATATTACGGTTGGTTTTTAAAAATACACCAAAATGGATTCACTGTTTCATATGGATTTTGGTTGCAATAAGATTAGTATGTCCGATTTCGTTCGAAAGCAACTTGTCTTTTTTTAACTTGTTGAAAAATGAGAATACGCAGCAGACGGAGTTTTTTCAATATAATGAGATGCCGGAAAAGCCAAAAGTTGAGTTTTCAGTTCCGGTGATACAATCGGATGTCGCCGGAGATACCGGTCTCTCCGTTACACAGCGACGGACTACCAGCTATATACCTGTACTTACTATAAAATGGATTTTTGGAATGATTTGTATGCTGGTATATGCTGTTGCCAGTTATCTGATTATTTACAAAAAGGTTCGTTTCTCCATAAGAGACGAAAGCAATGTGTATGCCTGCGATGAAATTGATACGCCATTTATTCTAGGCATTATCAAGCCAAAGATTTATGTGCCCTCATCCTTGAGAAAGCAGACCCTTGAAAGTGTTCTTGCACATGAAAGAGCGCACCTGAACAGAGGGGATTTTATTTGGAAACCTTTTGCATTTATTTTGCTGACGATCTACTGGTTTAATCCGGTAATATGGATGGCTTATGTTCTATTTTGCAGGGATATGGAATTGGCATGCGATGAAAAAGTAATTAAAAATGTGGATAAGGATTCCATCGTATCGTATTCGAATGCATTGCTTGAATGTAGTGTACCGAAAAAAGGGATTCTGGCATGTCCACTTGCTTTTGGGGAGGTAGGCGTGAAACAAAGGATTCGTTCTGTGCTGAATTATAAAAAGCCGGCATTTTGGACTGTCATTAGTGCGATTGCGGCTGTGATCGTTGTAGCAGTCTGTTTTTTGACGAATGCCAGGTTGGAAGTGGCTGACAGTGGAAAGCCTGTTGAAGAGATTAACGCTGCAGAGTCTTCAGAAGAGATTAACTCTGTGGAGCGTACTGATGAGATGGATTCTTATAGCGAAGTGGCCAATGATATGGATTCATCAGATGAGAGCATAGGAACTGATTTGAGTGGGGTTCCCGGAACGGATTCCAATGATGGGACAACCTATATTGATCCCAATGAAATCGGAGACAATACCGTAGACAATGTTGTAGAACAGATGCTTTGGCCTACTGTAAGCGAAAATATCAGTAATCAAAGATCCACAACTTATGATGATAACATACAATATTCCGTGAACATTTCCGGTTCTGTAGGAGATCCGGTGTATGCAGTGGCTGATGGGATTATTATAAAAAATACATTCGATGAGAATCTTGGTAATGTTATCTTTCTTCAAACAGATGCCGGCTATACATGTGTATATGAGCATTTGGATGAAATGTATGTGGAAGAGGGACAGAAGGTAAAAGAAGGAGATGTCATTGCTGCTTTGGGAAATACAGGGAAATCAACAGGACCTAATCTGGGATTTTCGGTTTCCTGTGTTTTTTGAGTACAAAAAGTGCCTGACCGTGTATAATGGATATATCAGAATTGGTGTTACTTTATTCACCAGTTCTTCGAAAGATGGTTTATTATAACAGGGAAAAAAGAACATGGGCAGGATAGTACAGAAGAAAATTGCATATATAAAATTATTTATATTGTTTTCCATCATCGTTATCATCCCAGTCATCCTGTATTTTACCTGCAGGGAGACACTGTTCAACAAGGAATGGCTAAAGAGACTGCCGGAACTGCTCTCGGATGATCCCTTTGCCGCGATTGTGATTCTGACAGGTTTACAGATTCTTCAGGTTGTCATCTGTTTTCTACCGGGACAGCCGATTCAGTTTGTGGCCAGCTATATGTTTGGAACCATTGGTGGTTATCTGATTTCCATCACCGGCGCAGTCATCGGTGCTTTCATTTCCTTCTACCTGGCCAAAGTGCTGGGAGTTGATGCAGTGAAACTGCTGTTTGGCAAAGAGAAGGTTGAGAATTATAAACGTAAAATAAACTGCGGAAGAGGATTATTGATGGTTCTTTTGATTTATCTGATTCCGGGGCTGCCAAAAGACCTGATCGGATATGTGGCAGGGATATCGGAAATGCATGTTTTGCCATTTCTTCTGGTGTCATCCATAGGACGTACCCCACCTATGTTTGGAAGTTTGCTGATCGGGGCAAGCTTTCAGGAAAAAAGATATGGGGTAATCGTGATTTTAGCAATACTATGTATTGGGATTCTTGGAGTATGTTGGCTTCGAAGAAAAAAACTGATTGCATATCTGGATCACCTTGAAGTGGTGGATGAGGAAGACAGACTATAAGCGAGAAATCGACTATAAACAGGAGACTAACTATGAGCAGAATATTTCTTCTGGAAGATGACCTGAGTTTAATAAATGGACTATCCTTTGTGTTAAAGAAAGAGGGGTATGAACTGGACAATGCCAGAAACATCGCTCAGGCCAGGCAGTTATGGGCAGAGGGCAGATATGATCTTTTGGTGCTGGATGTTTCTTTACCGGATGGTTCCGGATTTGAGTTTTGCCGGGAGATCAGAAAAGAATCCAAGGTTCCCATCATTTTTTTGACAGCTTTTGATGAAGAGACCAGTATTATTATGGGGCTGGATATTGGCGGGGATGATTATATTACAAAACCATTTAAATTAGGAGTGTTACTGTCCAGAATAAAGGCCCTGCTTCGTCGGGCGAAAGATTTTGAAATGACGGATACGTCACTGCATTCCAATGATATCACAGTCAATCTGGTACAGGGTAAAGTATATAAAGGGAGTGAATCTCTTGAACTGACTGCAGGGGAATATAAGCTGCTTTGCTATTTTATGCAGAATCCGGGAATGGTCCTTTCCAAAGAGCAGATTCTGGACAGGCTGTGGGATTGCGAAGGAGATTATATCGATAACAGTGCGTTGACAGTCTATATTCGCAGGCTGCGCATGAAAATCGAAGATAATCCAAGTGAACCGAAGCGGATCATAACCGTTCGCGGTATGGGATATAAATGGAATCTGGCAGAATGACAAAAGTGTGTCGAAGAGAGTATCAATGGAAATAAAAAGGGAATAATAAAACGAATAACATAGGAAAAAACAATGATAATGAGAATATTAGCGAATAAAGACAATAAACGATTATTCTTCGGGGAAGCAGTCCTTTGGCTGGTTTTTTCTGTGATATTACAGATCATAGTATGGATAACCTGCCAAAGATTATCTGCGCTGCTTCTTGTGCTTTCGCTGCTTGGGGGCTGCTCTGCATTGGCAGCCCTTTTTTTATATCTGTATAAGCAGGATAAACGGATGGAAGAAGCAGTAAAACAGATGGAACTTTTTTTAAGCGGTGACCAGGATGCCCGGATTGATTGCAACGAAGAAGGGGAATTGTACACACTGTTTCATGGGATTAATAATCCTGCAGCTACACTGAATGCGCAGGCTGCACATGGAAATCAAGAGAAAGAATTTTTGAAAAATACCATTTCCGATATATCCCATCAGATCAAGACACCTCTTGCAGCGCTTAATATATATAACGGAATTCTTCAGGAAGAGACCAGACAGAATGCAGAAATGCAGGAATTTGTTTCGCTATCAGAGAAGGAACTGGACCGGATTGAAACACTGGTACAGAACCTGCTTAAGATAACCAGGCTGGATGCCGGGACCATTGTGATTGAAAAATCCTCAGAAAATTTGGCAGATATCATGAAAGATATCGAACTTCATTTCGCTTATAGAGCCGGGCAGGAAGGAAAGCAACTCATACTATCAGGACCGGAGGATGTCACACTTTTTTGTGACCGTGACTGGATCATAGAAGCCATTGAGAATCTGGTGAAAAATGCATTAGATCATACCAAAGATGGTGACAGGATCTATATGGAATGGAAAAAACCAACAGCATCTGTTTTGCAGATCCGAATAAAGGATACCGGATGTGGAATCCATCCGGAGGATTTATATCATATATTCAAGCGTTTTTATCGAAGCAGATATTCGCAGGATAAACAGGGATTGGGACTGGGACTGCCACTTACGAAAGCCATTGTGGAAGCTCATGGTGGGACCATTGAGGTGGACAGCATGCCGGGAGAAGGCAGCAGTTTTGCTATGAATTTTCTGATATAAGTGAAATTAAGATTCCTACAAACTTGTAGGAATAGAGTAATACAGATGTAGGATTCATAAATTATGATAATACCTGAAAAGAAAAAAGGAACATAATTTATGAAAGAGGTGACGTATAAGGATGAATTTAGTAGAAGTGGATTCTTTGTCCAAAACATACGGAAGTGGTGAGACCGCTGTAAGAGCATTAAAAAATGTTAGCTTTTCGGTAACCAAAGGAGAGTTTGTGGCCATCATCGGCGAGTCCGGTTCCGGAAAAACCACGCTTCTGAATATGCTGGGAGCATTGGATACTCCAAACAAAGGGAAGGTATTTATCGATGGAAAAGATGTTTTTTCCATGAAAGAAAAAGCACTTACTGTATTCAGAAGACGGAATATCGGATTTGTTTTCCAGGCCTTCAATCTGATTCCGGAATTAACTGTAGAGCAGAATATTATGTTTCCGGTTTTGCTGGATTATCAAAAGCCCAACAAAGAATATCTGGAAGAACTTCTGGAGGTACTTAATTTAAAAGACAGACGGAACCATTTGCCATCCCAGCTTTCCGGTGGACAGCAGCAGCGTGTAGCGATTGGAAGAGCATTGTTTACCAAACCCAGTCTGATTCTGGCAGATGAACCGACAGGAAACCTGGACTCTGCTACTTCCAGGGAAGTGATAGCGCTTTTAAGAGAAGCGTCCAGAAAATATGGACAGACCATCATCATGATTACTCATAACCGCGGCATTGCACAGGCAACGGACCGTGTCCTGCAGGTAAGCGACGGAGTGGTAACAGATCTGGGGAGGTGTTCTAATGTCATTCATTTAAAACAGATTTTATGCTGAGATTTATGAAAAAGAGCATG
>JBJENT010000199.1:0-9198 GCA_051880335.1 Lachnospiraceae bacterium | reverse complement strand
TATCCTGTTAGGAACCCAGATGATCGTCAAAGGACATGATTTTCCCAATGTGACTCTGGTGGGAATTCTGGCTGCGGACATGTCCCTTTTTGCCGGAGATTACAGAGCCTCCGAGAGAACCTTCCAGCTGCTTACGCAGGCTGCAGGACGGGCAGGAAGAGGGGATATTCCGGGAGAAGTTGTGATACAGACTTATCAGCCGGATCACTACAGTATCCGGTATGCGGCAAGTCAGGATTACGAGGGATTTTATGAAGAAGAAATCCTGTATCGTGAGCTGGCCCATTATCCACCTGCCATGCATATGCTGGCGGTACTTGTTACGGCAAGAAGTGAGAAGAGGGCACAGGCACTGGCCGGAGAGCTGGCTGATCTGGTGAAAGAGAAAGCAGGAAAAGAGCATATTTCCAGAGATAAACTGGTTACGGTGGGACCATCCAGTGCAGCCCTTTCCAAGCTGCAGGATATCTACCGGTATGTGATTTATTTAAAAAGCAGTTCTTATGATCTGCTGGTCATGGCAAAGGATGCCATGGAGGAATATTTTGCTGAGTTGTCCTTAAAGGATGGGCAGGTACAGTTTGATTTTGATCCCATGTCCCATTATTGAGGGTTTATGTTTTAAGAAAGAAGGAGAGAATATGGCACTTAGAAATATCAGAGAACAGGGGGAGCCGGTACTGAATAAGGTCTGCAAACCGGTAACGGAAATGACCCCCAGAATAAAAGAGTTGATTGAGGATATGTTAGATACTATGTATGATGCCAACGGAGTAGGTCTGGCAGCTCCTCAGGTCGGTATCCTGAAAAGAATTTTTGTGGTAGACTGCAGTACAGAGGAAGTAGAGGCAGGCCCCTATGTATTTGTAAATCCGGTGATCCTGGAAACTTCCGGAGAACAGACCGGACAGGAGGGGTGCCTCAGTGTACCCGGAAAATCCGGTCAGGTGACCCGCCCCAATTATGTGAAAATAGCCGCTTATGATAAGGATATGAACTATTTTGAACTGGAAGCAACTGAACTTCTGGCAAGAGCAATCTGTCATGAAAATGATCATCTGGAAGGACATCTTTATGTGGAAAAAGTAGAAGGTCCGTTGTATGATGTAACACAAGATGATGCGGAGGAAGCAGAGGAGTAGTCTTACATGAAAATTGTTTTTATGGGAACCCCTGATTTTTCAGTAGGTTCATTGGAAGCATTGATCAAGGCCGGTCATGAGATCACCGCAGTGGTTACTCAGCCGGATAAGCAGAAGGGAAGATCTCTTGAGATGAGTTTTTCTCCGGTAAAGGAATGTGCCTTAAAATATGGCATTCCGGTTTTTCAGCCGGAGCGCATCAAAAGACCGGAGGCGGTGGAAACCTTAAAAACCTTTGAAGCAGATATTTTTGTGGTGGTTGCCTTTGGACAGATACTATCCAAAGAGATTCTGGATATGCCAAAGTATGGATGTGTCAATGTGCATGCATCTCTTCTTCCCAAATATCGTGGTGCAGCACCTATCCAGTGGGCCATTCTGAATGGAGATCCGGTAACCGGTGTCACCATTATGCAGATGAATGAAGGCATGGATACCGGAGATATCCTGACGGTAAGGGAAGTGCCCATACAGCCTGAGGATACCGGGGAGAGTTTGTTTGATAAATTAAGTGTTGTAGGAGCTGAGCTGTTAGTAGATACTTTGCCGCTTATAGAAGGGGGAAAGGTGCAGCCGGTAAAACAGGATGAGGAGTCTGCATCCCATGTCCGTATGCTGACCAAGGAAATGGGTAAAATAGATTGGACAAAGGATGCTGATGCATTGGAACGTCTTGTACGGGGAATGAATTCATGGCCCAGTGCTTTCTGCAGATTCCGTCAGAAAAATCTGAAAGTATGGAAGGCTGAGGTTGTGTCCGGAAAGAAAAATGCAAAACCGGGTGAAGTGATTGAAGTGTATAAGGATGCCATTGTGGTACAGACTGGTAAAGAGGCCCTGAAGCTTTTGGAAGTACAGATGGAAAGCAAAAAGCGGATGGCTGTAAAGGATTTCCTGTTAGGATATCAGGTGGCACCCGGAGAGTGTCTGGGGTAAGAAAAAGAGAAAGAAGGAATAATAAATGTACGGATACGGTTATGGAATGGGATATGGATTTTATGGGCTTGATTGGACCTACATTCTGGTGTTGATCGGAGCTATACTTTGCATGGCAGCCAGTGCAAAAGTAAACAGTACCTACAGTAAGTACTCCAAGGTTCGGTCCATGACAGGGATGACCGGAGCCCAGGTGGCACAGAAGATTTTGCAGTATAATGGGATTTATGATGTTCAGATCGAACACGTAAGAGGCAATTTGACCGATCATTATGATCCGTCCAAAAAGGTGCTGCGTTTATCCGATTCTGTCTATGGTTCCACTTCGGTGGCAGCCATCGGCGTAGCAGCCCATGAATGTGGTCATGCAGTGCAGCATCAGGTAGGATATGTGCCGATTAAAATCAGATCCGCCCTTGTGCCTGCCGCCAATATCGGTAGCAAACTGGGGCTTCCACTGATTTTGTTAGGTGTTATTTTCGGAGGAGCAGGCTCTACCCTGGCGCAGATCGGTATCTGGGTATTTGCCCTGGCAGTACTGTTTCAGATCGTAACGCTTCCGGTAGAATTTAATGCTTCCGGCAGAGCCATTAAAATGCTGGATCAGTATGGCATTTTACAGCAGCAGGAAGTAGGACATGTCAAAAAGGTACTGAGCGCAGCAGCACTTACCTATGTGGCTGCAGCAGCTTCTGCTATTTTACAGCTTCTCAGACTGGTACTTATTTTTGGTGGTGGAAGAGACAGAAGGGACTAAAATTTGATATGGAAAATACGAGATCTATCGTACTGGAAATATTATTGGAAATAGAGCGTGGTGATGCCTTTGGCTCCAATGTGATCAAACAGGTTCTGGATAAGTTTGATTATATGGAAAGTCAGGATAAGGCATTTGTAAAACGACTTGCTGAGGGAACTTTGGAACGGAAAATAGAACTGGATTATGTTCTGAATCAGTTTTCCAAAGTGCCGGTACATAAGATGAAACCACTGATTCGCTGTCTCATGCGAATGAGTGTATATCAGATCCTGTATATGGACAGTGTGCCGGACAGTGCTGCCTGCAACGAAGCGGTAAAGCTTGCAGAAAAGAGAAAATTTCATACCCTGAAAGGCTTTATCAATGGCGTACTTCGCAATGTCTCCAGAAACAAAGAGCAGATTGTATGGCCGGATGCTGAAAAAGATTGGAAAAAGGCTTTATCGGTAAAAGCATCCATGCCGGAGATCATTCTGGATTTATGGGAAAAAGAATATGGAAAAGAACAGACGATTCTTCAGACAGAAAGTCTGATGAATATCAGACCGGTCAGTGTGAGAATCGATGAAAATCTCCCCATGGCGGAGAGAGAAGAACTTTTGGATAAATGGGATAAGGCGGGCATTGTTTATCAGCAGAGTCCTTATCTATCTTATGCATATGCCTGCTGTAAAGTAAATGGAGTCCGGGAACTTCCGGGATTTCCGGAAGGAAAGGTGACGGTGCAGGATGTCAGTTCCATGCTGGTCACAGAATGTGCCGGAATCAGACCGGATATGACTGTGCTGGATGTATGTGCCGCTCCCGGTGGCAAATCCATGCATGCGGCATGCAAGTTAAAGGGAACCGGGGAAGTACAGTCCAGGGATGTTTCCCTGTACAAAACGGATCTGATCCGGGAGAATACGGACCGGGCAGGACTGGCCAATGTGACCACAAAGGTCTGGGATGCCAGAAAGACGGATGAAGAGTGGATTGGGAAGGCGGATCTGCTGTATCTGGATGTGCCCTGTTCGGGGCTTGGCATTTTGGGAAAGAAACGTGATATCAAATATCATGTGACGAAAGAAAGCCTTCAGGAAATACTGGTTTTGCAAAAAGAAATCATAAAAGCCAGTGTAGCCTATGTGAAACCGGGTGGTGTGCTGATGTACAGCACCTGTACCATACGAAAAGAAGAAAATCAGGAAATGGCAGAATGGATCGCAGGGGAATTTGATTTTACATTGGAAAGTCTGGATTCCTATCTGCCCGATTGTTTACAAAACGAAGAGACGAAACGTGGAATGTTACAGTTGTTTCCGGACAGGCACAATTGTGACGGGTTCTTTTTAGCCAGACTGCGCAGAAAGGGATAATGTTCTGATATGGAACAGATAGATATCAAATCACTTAGTCTCCCCCAGCTGGAAGAGCAGCTTGTGCTGATGGGAGAAAAGAAATTCCGGGCAAAACAGATGTATGAGTGGATGCATGTGAAACTGGTGCGCAGTTTTTCGGAAATGAGTAATATTTCTAAGCAGCTGCAGGAAAAGTGTAACGAAGCTTTTTCTTTTACCGCCTTACATGCGGTGCAGGTCCAGAAATCCAAAATAGATGGTACACAGAAATTCCTCTTTGAACTGGAAGACGGTAATGTGGTGGAAAGTGTGTGGATGAAATATAAGCATGGTAATTCTGTCTGTATTTCTTCCCAGGTCGGATGCCGCATGGGCTGTCGGTTTTGTGCTTCTACCCTGGATGGCCTGGTGCGAAATTTAAGACCTTCGGAAATGCTGGACCAGATTTATGCGATCACGCTTTTGACCGGAGAGCGGGTTTCCAATGTGGTAGTCATGGGAACCGGTGAACCTATGGACAATTATGATAATCTTTTGCAGTTTCTGCATCTTTTGACGGATGAAAACGGGCTTCATATCAGCCAGAGAAATGTGACGGTTTCCACCTGCGGAATCGTACCCAATATGCGGAAACTGGCAGAGGAAAAGCTGCAGATCACCCTGGCTTTGTCCCTCCATGCAGTGACCGATGAAAAAAGGAAGGGCCTGATGCCCATTGCCAACCGGTATGCCATCAAAGAACTGATGGATGCCTGCAGATACTATTTTGAACAGACCGGCAGAAGGATTACGTTTGAGTATTCTCTGGTAGGCGGTGTGAACGATACCCAGGAGGATGCAGAGGGGCTGATCCTGCTTGCAAAGCCCTTAAACTGCCATGTAAATCTGATTCCCGTAAATCCCATAAAAGAGCGGGATTACGTGCAGTCTGAGCGTAAGTGCATCCTGGCATTTCAAAATAAACTTGAAAAAAACCATATAAATGTTACTATTAGAAGGGAAATGGGAAGAGATATTGACGGTGCCTGTGGTCAATTAAGGCGTCGCCATATGGATCATCAGTGAGAGGAGAAATACTTTGATTAAGACAGCATCCCGCTCGGATGTGGGAAAAAAGAGACAACTGAATCAGGATGTAGTGTATTCTTCTGAATTACCGGTAGGAAATCTTCCCAATCTGTTTATTATTGCGGATGGCATGGGCGGTCACAAGGCCGGAGACTATGCGTCCCGCTATGCTGTAGATACGATTGAAAAAGAAACTCTGGAATCTTTGGAAGAAAATCCGGAGATCATTTTACAAAAAGCTATTTCCAAAGCGAACAAAGACATTCGTGAGATTTCCCACCAGAACCCGGATATGGAAGGGATGGGAACTACCATTGTGGCAGCTACCATATATGGAAAGTACATGAAAGTAGCAAATGTTGGAGACAGCAGACTTTATATTATTAATGGCAAGAAGATTAAACAGATCACACGTGATCATTCCCTGGTAGAAGAGATGGTTCGGATCGGTGAACTGGATCGGACCAGCGCAAGAAATCATCCGAATAAGAATATTATTACAAGAGCAGTCGGTGTAACAGCGTCGGTTGTTGCCGATTTTTTTGACGTGGAGTTGAAAGACGGGGATGTTATTCTGATGTGCTCGGATGGACTGAGCAATATGTTGGAGGATGAGGAGATCAGAATGATAGCGTGTGCCCAGCGTGACATCATTGAAAAGGCAGAAGCTCTGGTGAGAGCAGCAAATAACAATGGAGGAAAGGATAATATATCCTTGATTATCATTGAGCCGGAACTTTAAGGCACTATTTTTTGATGGAGAGTATGTATGATTAAAATTGGAATGATGATAGACAACCGCTATGAGATTTTGGAAAAAATCGGTACAGGCGGCATGTCTGATGTATATAAAGCAAAATGCCACACATTGAACCGTTATGTGGCTATTAAAGTCCTGAAACAGGAGTTCAGTGAAAATGCCAGCTTCGTTTCAAAATTCCGGACCGAGGCGCAGGCAGCAGCCGGACTGATGCATCCCAATATCGTCAATGTGTATGATGTTGGAGAAGAAAATGGCATCTATTATATTGTTATGGAACTGGTGGAAGGCATTACCCTTAAGAAATATATTGAGAAAAAATCCAGATTATCCGTAAAAGAAGCTATCAGTATTGCGATTCAGGTTTCCATGGGTATTGAAGCAGCCCATAATAATCATATTATTCATCGTGATATTAAACCACAGAATATTATCATATCCAAGGAAGGCAAGGTTAAAGTAACAGACTTTGGCATTGCCAAGGCAGCTACCAGCAATACCATCACATCCAATGTGATGGGCTCGGTACATTACACCTCACCGGAACAGGCCAGAGGCGGCTATAGTGATGAAAAGAGTGATATTTATTCTCTGGGTATCACATTATTTGAGATGTTAACCGGACGTGTCCCGTTCAACGGGGAAACTACGGTGGCCATTGCCATTAAACATATTCAGGAAGAACTTCCATCTCCGAGAGAATTTGTGCCTGAGATACCTCTCAGCGTAGAGCAGATTGTTTTAAAATGCTGTCAGAAGAGTCCGGACAGAAGATATCAGTCCATGGGTGAACTGGTGGATGATTTGAAACAGTCCCTGCTGAATCCGGATGATGATTTTGTAAAGGTGGTAAATCCGGACAAAGGTGCATCCACCCGGATGATCACCAAAAAAGAAATGGAAAAGATCAAAAAGGCATCTGCAGCAAAGGATGACATGGATCAGTCCATTCAGATAAAAAAATCCGGCAAGAAACATCAGGAAGAATACGAAGAAGAGGATGAGTATGATGATGAGTACGATCCTCGTATGGAAAAGATCACTACGATTTTAGCCATCGTTGCAGCAGTGATCATCGGCTGTATTGTAATCGTCTTAGTCGGACGGGCCATGGGGCTTTTCAGACTGGGTGGCAGCAAACAGGAAAATACTGAGATTACAGAAGAAACCAAACAGGTGGAAATGATCGATGTAACAGAGCTTTCGGTAGCGGTTGCACGGGAAAAGCTGAACAAGCTGGGGTTGTCCACCGAAGTGAATTATGTAGAATCCAGTGCTTATCCGGCAGACACAGTAATCGGTTCCGATATTGAAGCCGGAACCATGGTGGATAAAGGTACATTGATTGTTCTTACCGTAAGTGCAGGAACAGAAGGTGTGGCAGTACCATCGGTATCGGGTAAGTCCTATGAAGATGCAAAAAACGCCCTGGAAAAAGCAGGGTTTGTTGTAAATAAGACAGAAAGTTCCTCTTCTTCTGTGGCAAATAATGTGGTTATTTCCCAGAATCCTGAGTCAGGAACGAAAGCACCAAAGGGATCCGCAGTGACGATCGTGGTCAGTACAGGAGCAGAGGATTCCAAGATCAGAGTACCGGATCTTACCGGTTTGACGGAAATGGATGCCATGGTTGTTCTTCAGGAAGCAGGGCTCCAGTTAGGAACGGTAAGCCAGATCAGCAGTGAAGATTTTGCAGAGGATCTGGTATGTTATCAGAGCTATTCGGTCGGTTCTTTTGTGGAACGGGGAACGGTTGTGGATATAAAGGTCAGCATTGGAGGCAAGGCTGCCACCTATAGTTACAGTGAAAATATTGTTGGCCCGACAACCGCAGAAGATCCGGATTATAAGGAAGGAACGAAAGTAACGGTAGTCATTGTGACTGCAGACGGAACACAGCTTTTAAATACGGTAACAGCAGATTTTCCTGTGGCTGTAAATTATACCAATATTAAATCGCCTACCGGTACCATCACATTCTCCTATGTGAATAAAGGAGAAACCGTGACAACAACCAATCCGGAGACAGGAGAAACGGTTGTGACAGAAGGTTCCACAACCGAAAAGAAAGTTACCAGACAAATACAATTTACCAAAGAGAATTAAGAAGAGTATGCAGGGAAAGATCGTCAAAGGAATCGCCGGTTTTTATTATGTTCATGCAAAGAATGGAAATCTGTATGAGTGTAAGGCAAAAGGGATTTTCAGAAAAGATAATATCAAACCACTGGTTGGGGATGATGTAGAACTGGAAATATTGGATGAAGAGCACAAAACCGGTAATATTCAAAGGATTTTACCAAGGAGAAGTAAACTGGTCAGACCGGCAGTGGCCAATATTGATCAGGCACTGATCATCTTTGCAATTGTAAAGCCGGATCCTAATTTTAATCTGCTGGATCGTTTTCTGATTCAGATGTCCGGACAGGGGCTTCCATGTATTATCTGTTTTAATAAGAGCGACATCGCCTCAAAAGAGGAGCAGGAAAGCTTAAGGAGTGCTTATGAGGCATGTGGCTGCCAGGTACTGTTTATCAGTGTGGCAAAGAAAGAAGGTATACAGGAGGTCGGCAGGCTGCTGGAGGGAAAAACAACTACAGTTGCAGGGCCCAGTGGTGTTGGAAAATCTTCTTTGATCAATTGCCTGTATCCGGATGCGGAAATGGAAACCGGCAGCATCAGTGAAAAGATTGATCGGGGAAAGCATACCACCAGGCATTCACAGCTCTTTGCCCTGGATGAAGATACCTTCATACTGGATACCCCGGGCTTCAGTTCCCTGGATCTGTTTGGGGTAGAAAAGGAAAACCTGAAGGACTATTATCCCGAATTTATGGCCTATGAAGAGGAGTGCCGGTTCCGGGGATGCATGCATATCAGTGAACCGGACTGCGGAGTAAAAAAAGCTCTGTCCCGGGGGAAAATCAGTCAGGTGAGATATCATAATTATACGGTTTTATATGAGGAACTGAAAACAAAGAAGAAATATTGATAAAGAACGCTTTCAAAATGCATTGACGGCGTTCTTTTTTCATGCTAAATTAGGCATATCTGATACACATCTTGTCATACCAGTTCTGGCGTTCGCCACTTTTTCAAAAAGACAAGGAAAAAATATTTTAGGAAAAATGAAAAAAGAGGGAGGTGGATGCCTTTGAGGGTGATTTATGGGACATACCATGATATACTTTA
>JBJENT010000198.1:0-9254 GCA_051880335.1 Lachnospiraceae bacterium | reverse complement strand
GTAACACAAATGCCACGATCCAGCAGTTTTTTCACCGGATGGGTTTCCTCCGGAGGAACCGCAAGGGTCTGCAGATTACTGATGACGCAGACTTCCAGTGGAATCTGTTCTCTCACCAATCGTTCCATGGTTTCTTCCGAATAAATGGCAGCCACACCGTGACCAATTCGGGAAGCACCTAAATCCATTGCCAGATTGATGTGATCAAAGGAACCACATTCCCCTGCATGAATCGTAAAAGGAACGCCCAGTTCTTTTGCTTTCCGGAACATAGGAATAAATTTTTCAGCCGGTTCCATGCCTTCTGCACCGGCAATATCCAAAGCAATCACACCTTTTCCCAGAAAACTTCCGGTCAGCTCCACAGTCTCCAGATTTTCTGCTTCCTCACCACCGATCATCATACATAAAATCAACCCGGCTTTCATTCCCGGACAGTCAGCAAGTGCTTTGTCCATACCGGAAATAGCAGCATTTACGATTTCTTCTCCTGTAAGACCTCTTTTTTTATGTAACTGTGGGGCAAAACGTACTTCTGCCAGCATGACATGATCTTGGTAGAGTTCCCGTAACAAATGCTCGAAGGCATAGGAAATACATTCTTTTGTCTGTAAAAGTTTCCCAGGCATGTCAAAGCATTTCAAATAATCTACCAATGACCTACAGTCTGCCGGCACGGAAAAAACCTCTTCCAATGGTTTATCCGGCAATGTCACCCCTGACATTTCTGCCAGACGCGGAATAATCGATAATGGTAAAGAACCATCCATATGCAGATGTAAATCTACTTTATTTTTTTCATATTCTTTCAACGATCATATCTCCCATTTCTTTACAACCAACCTGTTTCATACCCTCGGACATAATATCCACAGTACGAATACCATCTTCCAGTACTTTTTTTACTGCCTGATCGATTGCATCAGCTTCTTTGTCCAGATTAAAGCTGTATCGAAGCATCATGGATGCAGATAAAATCGTTGCAATCGGATTGGCAATATCCATTCCCGCAATATCAGGAGCAGATCCATGGCTTGGTTCATAAAGACCGAATTTGGAATCATTCAGACTGGCAGAGGATAACATTCCAATGGAACCGGTTACCATACTTGCCTCATCTGACAGGATATCTCCAAACATATTTTCCGTTAAAATTACATCAAACTGAGCAGGATCTTTTACCAGCTGCATCGCACAGTTATCTACCAGCATATGCTCTAAGGTAACATCCGGATAATCCTTTGCCACTTCATTTACGACTGCTCTCCAGAGTCTGGAGGAGTCCAGTACATTTGCCTTGTCTACAGAAGTCACTTTGTTTCTTCTTTTACGGGCTATTTCAAAACCTTTTATAGCAATTCTCCGAATCTCATTTTCATCATAAGTTAAGGTATCGATGGCTTTTCTGACACCATTTTCTTCTACCGTTTTTCTTTCCCCGAAATACAAACCGCCTGTCAGTTCCCGCATGATCATCATATCAAAACCGGCTTTGCTGATTTCTTCCTTTAAAGGACAAGCTGCTGCTAATTCTTCATACAGATAGGCTGGTCTTAAATTGGCAAACAGATTCAGTGCTTTTCGCAGTTTTAACAATCCTGCTTCCGGCCTTCTTTCCGGTGGCAGTTTGTACCATGGTGAGGTAGATGTATTACCCCCGATAGATCCCATCAAAACCGCATCTGCATTTTTACAATCCTCGATCGCCTCATCCGTCAGCGGAACACCATGTACATCAATGGAAGCTCCCCCCATTAAAATATCTTTAAACTGCATTTCATGGCCATATTTTTCAGCCACTTTACACAATACTTTTTTGGCTTCTGCCACGATTTCCGGTCCGATTCCATCCCCCGGAATACATGTGATCTTACACTTCATTTTCTTTTCCCTCTTCCTCTTTGCATTTATAGTAAAATACTATTCTTTATACTATAATCGAAACAGGCAAAAAAGTCAAAAATAAGGCACCCTTTCGGATGCCTTATCTGAATCATTCTTTTTAGTTTTCTTCTGCCTTTTCTACTTCAGCAATTGCTTCTTTCTTCATAGGGATACGACAGTTCTTATTATTACCAAATTCCACAATTACTGTGTCATCTGTAATATCAATTACAATGCCATAAAACCCGCTTGTAGTACATACTACATCGCCGATTTCCATTGCAGAAAGCATTGCGCCTACACGTTTCTGCTCCTTTTTCTGTGGACGAATCATAAAGAAATACATAAAGCCAAAAATGACAACAAGCCAGATAATCATAAACATTCCGCCACCTGTTGCATCTGCTGCTGTTAATAAACTTAAATTCATGAAAACTTCCTCCTATTCCAGTCTCAAAAAACTTTAAATAACATCATACACAAGATTTCAGTTTTAGACAACCCCTCTTGCCATATTTTCCAGTTTTAATTTCTTGTACGCCTCATAATTTCCTGCATCCAAAGCATCTCTGATCTCTGTCATCATGGTATTGTAGAAATACAGATTGTGAAGAACACAAAGGCGCATTCCCAGCATTTCTTTTGCTTTCAGCAAATGTCTGATATAGGCTCTGGAATACCTTCGGCATGCCGGACAGTTACAGCCTTCTTCTATAGGCCTCATATCTTTTTCGTATTTCTGGTTAAACAGATTCAGTTTGCCAAAATTAGTATATACATGTCCATGTCTTCCATTTCGGCTGGGATAGACACAGTCAAAGAAGTCCACACCTCTGGAAACTGCTTCCAGAATATTGGCCGGTGTACCAACACCCATCAGGTAGGTGGGTTTATCCTTTGGAAGATAAGGTACCGTATCCTCCAGAATCCGGTACATTTCCTCATGGGTTTCCCCCACTGCCAGACCGCCTACTGCATAGCCATCCAGATCCATCTCTGAAATGCGTTTTGCATGTTCAATACGGATATCTGAAAAAACCGCTCCCTGGTTGATGCCAAACAACATCTGGGACGGATTCACTGTATCCTCCAGACTGTTTAAGCGGTTCATTTCCACCTTGCATCTCTCCAGCCATCTGGTGGTCCGATCAACTGAATTCTGCACATAGATTCTATCCGCCAGACTGGATGGACATTCATCAAATGCCATGGCAATAGTAGAACCCAGATTGGACTGTATCTGCATACTCTCTTCCGGTCCCATAAAGATTTTCCGTCCATCCACATGAGACTGAAAAGCCACGCCTTCCTCTGTTATTTTACGAAGACTGGCCAGTGAAAAGACCTGAAACCCGCCGGAATCCGTCAAAATAGGTTTATTCCAGGACATAAATTTATGAAGTCCGCCAACTTCCTTGATCAGCTTGTCCCCCGGTCTGACATGAAGATGATAAGTGTTGGAAAGCTCAATCTGTGTTCCAATCCCTTCCAGATCTTCTGTAGAAACAGCGCCCTTGATAGCCGCAACTGTTCCCACATTCATAAATACCGGAGTCTGTACAGTGCCATGAACCGTTGTAAACTCGGCTCTTTTGGCTCTTCCCTCGGTTTTTAAAACTTTATACATAAAATACTCCTAAATTCTAAACAATCTATACTAATTTTTTGTCCTTTTATTGACCATCAATATATTCTTCCAGACAGATTCCATGCTCCATGATATAGACTGCGGCTTCTTTTCCCACATACCGAAAATGCCATGGCTCATATTCGATTCCGGTAATATATTCTTTTCCTTCCGGATAACGAAGAATAAATCCATATTCACTGCAATGCTCTCTTAGCCACATCCCTGCCTTAGTATCTCCAAAACCTGCATCCAGTGTCATATAAGATGCTGTATAGATATCAAGAGCAAGCCCCAGCTGATGTTCACTGGATCCCGGAATCGTAACTGCCTGGGATGCCATCTTATAGGCTTCCATATAAGACATACCTCTGCCCATATAGCTGTTGATTTTTCGGTTAAACAACATCTGCTGTCTGTCCAGATTACGATAAGGGGAACAGATTACAAGAGAAATGTTATCATTTTTTGCTTCCTGAAGCATATCCAGAAGATCCGGAATAATTCGTTCATCACACTGCAGGTTGCCGGTGATAGTTCCCAGCGTAAATTCATAATCTTCCGGAATCGGATGCTGTTTATTTACCAATATGGTCATCCATTCTTCTGTTTCATTTCCTGCAGAAGGTCTGGAATCGGTTTCATTCCATTCATTTTCTGCCAGAATCTCATCCATGGAGTAGTTATCGATATCCATATCTTCATCGGTTTCTATTTCCGGATTGTCCACGGAAACCAGATCTTCCCGTTCACTTACCTCTTCCTCATAATCCGCTACCACATATTCGGTTGCCAGGGTAATGTCTTCCCCTTCCAAATGCTCCATGGAAAAAGCTGGCTCTTCTTCCTCATACTCTTCTCCCATCTGAAAAACAGGTGCACTGAAGCTGCAGCTGATGGAAAAGAAAACACAAAGCACAGAAAGGGAAATGAGCTTCTTGGAATTAGAAGATATCATCATGCAAAAACGAACCACTAAGAGTACGAAAAAAAGACAAACTGTGATCGGTCCTCTAAAAATAGGGTACTTCTTCATAGTTCGTCCAAAAGCAGAAATAATTCTCTCTTTAAGCGACTCGTTCATTCTCTCGTATTCCCCGTATGAAACTCATACTTTCCTTTTGTAAATCAGATAAATGAAATTCTCAACAAATTCAATATGTATCATATCACAAAACATACAGGAATCAAAGAACAAATCACATTTCCATCCATTGTTTTTTTACCTTTCATTTTATATAATAATATGAATGTTATTATTACGTAAAAAATCAGACAGGAGGATCTATATGGCTGGATCAACAACAGGAACAATCTTTAAAGTTATGACGTGGGGAGAATCCCATGGAGCTGCACTTGGAGCAGTAATCGATGGTTGCCCAGCCGGGCTGTCTCTTTCTGAAGAAGATATCCAGAAATATCTGGACCGTCGTAAACCGGGACAGAACAGTTTGTCTACTCCCAGAAAGGAATCTGACTGTGTTGAAATCTTAAGCGGTGTTTTCGAAGGAAAAACTACCGGTACCCCGATTTCTCTTATGATTCGCAACACCTCCCAGAAATCTTCCGATTATTCTGAAATAGCTTCCTATTACAGACCGGGACACGCCGACTATACCTTTGATGCCAAATATGGATTCCGGGATTATAGAGGCGGGGGACGTTCTTCCGGACGGGAAACTGCGGGACGTGTGGCAGCAGGTGCTGTTGCAGCCAAAATACTGTCACAGTTGGGAGTTCAGATCTGTGCTTATACAGAATCCCTTGGACCCATCTCCATTGATTACGATAAATTTGACGCCAATCTGATTACCCAGACTCCTTCCTGTATGCCGGATTCAGAAGCTTCTGAAAAAGCAGTCGACTATTTAAATCAGTGCAAAGCTGACAGAGATTCCTCCGGTGGTGTGATTGGCTGCCGGGTTACCGGTCTTCCTGTCGGTATCGGTGAAACAGTTTTTGATAAACTGGATGCTTCTCTGGCCAAAGCTATGGTTTCTATCGGTGCGGTCAAAGCCTTTGAGATGGGTGACGGACTATGGGCCTCCAAAGCAAAAGGAAGTGAAAACAATGATGCTTTCATGATGTCTGATGGGAAAATCACGAAAAAGACCAATCACTGCGGTGGTACCCTGGGCGGCATGAGTGATGGAGATACCTTATTTTTCAAGACCTATGTGAAACCTACTCCATCCATTTTCCAGGAGCAGGAAACCATAAATAAAGATGGTGAAAATATCACCATCCAGATTAAGGGTCGCCATGACCCAGTCATTGTTCCAAGAGCTGTGGTGGTTGTGGAATGCATGACTGCCCTCACTGTTTTAGATTTGATGATGATCAATATGAGTTCCAAAATGAGTTCTCTTGAGGAGTTTTATAATATAAAAAAGTAACAAATGTTCTTTGCAAGCAAAACATTTTATTCGATTTTGCATGGCTCTGAATAGGCAAAAAAATAGTGTGATACCTGGAGTATAGCAGTCACTTTGAAAACTGCTATACTCCTATCACACATATCATTAAATCCCCTTTACCTGCGGGACTTATATTAGCACCGGTTTCTTTTCAAAACAATCTAGTTGTGACGAAACGACATGATTTCGTGATGAAACGACATTTTTATTCATCACAGTGTAATGCCTTTCCAAGATTCAATAAATGCTTTTTCTAACTCTGTATTGTTTTTAATTTGCACATTATTTGAAACATCAAACAAAATACAGCCACAATGTCCTGGGAAGGTCGGAAAACTAATCACCTTTAAATATGCATTGATTTCCGGACTATAATCTACTATTTCTAAAATTTCTCCATACAAAGCAGACCTTTCATAACTTCTCAGCCATTTGGAATCCATATTGGCAAAAATACTGCCGAAAGAAGCTCCGATAAGCTGATCCAGAGGATATTTTTCCAATTTTGCCAGTGCCTGATTACCATATCTGAAAATCCAGTCTACTGCATGACGTTCTTCATCAAATACCATTTCAATATCTGTAAACGCAAAAGGCATGGTATCAAAACATTTATAATGTTCATGATATTCTTCCACTGTAAGAGGTATTCCTTCCGAATGAAAACTCTCAATAATGCACTTTTGTTTCCTATGAAACTCATCCAGAATCTCATTTTTCTTCCGCTTCGTGTAAATAAGGGATTCCCCATTACTTAGATTAATCTTATCCGTGATATCATGTATTGCCATAACGGAAACAAGACATCCCCGATGAATCATGAGAAAACTATCTCCCAGCATTTCAGAAAGCTCAGCAAGCGTGGTTCTGGTCGTATAAATCCGGTCCCCGGAAACATGAATTTCTGCACAGTTTCCAACTTTGAGAACATAGAGAATGGAGCTCACATTCAGTGATATTTTATTTTTATTGGAAATAATGGTTATATTTTTTACATCCTGCAATGAAATCACCTGCAATTCTAATTGTTTTTAGTGATTCTACTACATTTTTTATAATATATGCAATACTGTTAAAATCCACACCGAGAAATATATTCCTTTAAATTTGCCAAATAGACACTATAATCTCTTCTCTCTTCCGCAGTAATACTACCATCAATTCCAATCAGTGCCTTTCCAATTCTTTCGTACAAATTATAAAGCATCCCCGGGAAAGTATATCTATGATCCATTTCCATGATTTTATGATAATTACGCTCTGCTTCCACTGCAATTTTCATGGAAATAGGGATAGTAGACTCAAACTCTGCTGAATAAATATTATTCTCCACAATGAAGTCTACGATTTCATCTACATTATCTGTGTATCCGGTTACCGCCTGGTACAACTCTACTTCATCTTCATCAATTACACCATCTGATGCAGATAAAAACATCAAAAAACTGGCAATATCCAGTTCCAGTACTTTTCTTAGCGAAAACTGACCGAATGGATTTTTATATAATCCAACCTCTTCTACACGGTCAAATACATTACACATCCCCTCAAAATCACTTTGAATTGTTTTTACTAATTGAAAATTCATCGTTGTCCCCCTGTAAATCATTTCTGTATTTCTTTCGGCTAATATTTAATATGATTTAAGATTAGCCGAATTCACGACAAAAAACAAGCATATCTCAGCTTATGGTAATGAACATAAAATTTAGCCGAAGTATGCTTGTATATATTTATTATTTAGATTTGTGAATTTTCTCCGGTCTTATCTCCGACAAAAACAGTCCGATAAGCGTCAGAATCATTCCCATCAGAATAAGCGGTGTTATTTTTTCTTTTAAAACAATGGCAGAAACCGTTACGGTAATCACCGGATCCAGATAGATGTACACGTTGGTTTTTACTGCGCCCAGCAGCTTGGCAGCATAATTCCAGGTCACAAAGCATATGGCACAGGCAATCACACCCAGAAAAATGAAATTACCGATATTGACCGGCTCCGCTAATTTCTGAACATCCGGCTTGAATCCCATGCACAGCACTGCCGGTATCATAAACAATAGTCCCCATAAAAAAATACGTTTTGTATTATCCAGAGTCCGATAACCAAAAGAATTGATTTTACGAAGAACAATGGAATACACTGCCCAGACAAAAGCTGCTCCCACAGTGAGCAGATCCCCCAGAGGATTTAGCTGCATCTTACTGCCATTAAAGCTGATCAGGGAAATACCGACTAAAGCCACTACAAAACCCAGGAAAAAGGTAGGATGTACTTTTTCCTTTTCTTTTGTGCAAAACATGGCCAGAATAGCTGTAAAAAATGGTGCTATGGATATGATGACCCCCACATTGGATGCCATGGTATAAGTCAATGCTATATTTTCCATTAAATAATACAATGCGACACCCGTAAGACCGGCTGCCGCATAATATAGTTCCTGTTTCCTATTCTGTAACCGGAATCGATGCGGTGCTAAGATAAGTAAAGTAAGATATCCCATCACAAATCGTATCAGCAATATTTCAACCGGGGTAAAGGACCTTAAAAGTACTTTGGTAGAAATAAAAGTCACTCCCCATACTGATACTGTTGCAAGCGCTGTCAAATGTCCGATTACTGTTTTATTCATGTTATTACTCAAATGACCTTTTCCTGTTTCTCATAAGTCAAACTGATTTTGACAAGTTTCTCTTGTTTCACTTATTTAGTTCAAGGTGGTCACTGCTTCTCCTGTTCCGAAATCAACTGTCCAGTTGCTTTCTGATTTCACAGAAATATAATAACTATGATACTCGCTTAAGTAAACCTTTTTTTTCGTTTTTCCGTAAGTTCCGACACCATTTGCCAGAAGTGTCTTGTTATTATCATTGATGTCTACCAGCCAGACAATGTAATTTCCTTTTCCGGCATAGTTGGCACAATATACATCATGATTTTTCCCATCACCTTTAAATCTTCCGGATACCTTATCTCCGGTTCCGGCAAAATTCTTTGTAGTAGTGGAAAGAACCGGTGTCAAAGTCATGGTCCAGTGACCGGCTGCTTTTACATGGAATGTGGTAGCATTGGTTCCTTTTTCCAGCGTAACACTGCCTGCATAGGATCCCACTTTATTCAGAAGGAGTTTGGAATCACCGGCACCTTCATTATAGGTCAGACCGAAATAGCCATTTGCATTATCATACTGGACGGTTATCTGATAAGGAATCGGTGCCATATTTAACCCATAAATATCAAGATTACCATTTCCTTCATAATAGTAGGTATCTGCCACATCTTTATTCGTTACTTTGATCTGTCTGCTTAAGGCCGGATTATCTTT
>JBJENT010000197.1:0-9313 GCA_051880335.1 Lachnospiraceae bacterium | reverse complement strand
AAGAACTTCCGCAGTGGAAGGACACTGATCCAGTACACGTCCACCATGGTTGGATACAATAATTGCAGAGGCACCTGATGCTTTTGCCTTCAGAGCTCCTCTCACTGTCATAACGCCCTTTACAATAAATGGAACCGCTACCAGCTTGGTAATTTCTTTCAAATCTGAAACAGACTTGGAGCCTGCCGGTGGAGTCATATTTTTCAGGAATGGAAGACCAGCTGCATCCACGTCCATGGCAACAGCAAAGCTGCCACATTCACGAACCATTTCCATTTTTTCACGGATGGTATCAATGTTCCATGGTTTTACTGTAGGTACGCCGATTCCTCCGGCTTTTTTGATAGCGTCGGTTGCATATTTCATTACCTCCGGTACCACACCATCCCCTGTAAATGCTGCGATTCCCATATCTGCGCAGGACTGCACCAGAATATCATTGTAGGAAAGGTCATTATATTTTTCACCATAATGAACATTCACAGCACCGACCGGACCAGCAAAAAACGGATATTTAAAGGTTTTTCCAAACAGTTCCACAGAGGTGTCAATGGGACTGTTTTCAAACAGGGTATCCATATTGACTCTGATTTCCTGCCATTTATCATAGTTTCGAATTGCTCCGTCACCGCTTCCTTTGGCACCCGGTCCCGGTATCTGATTTCTGCAGGCTCTGCCATTACAAACCGGGCACGCCTTGCAATACTTTCCAATACATCCTCTTGCTTCTTCCAACACTTCCTGGTAATTCATTTCTTTTCTCCTTTCGATTCTTTCTATTTTCGTTTCCTACTTTCTATATATACGGATATATCTGCCATCATTTACCTGAGTATATCCAAAATCATTTTCAATATATTTCATGATATAACTGTCCGGATCCGTCATAAGTTCGCCATACCAGCAATCCACAATGATAACATTGGGTTCTTTCTCAGGGAACATCTTCCAATAATCTATCAACCTCTCATCATAAGCGGTCGGATTGACAATGGAAAAATGGGAAATCGTCACATCTTTAAATAAATATTGCGTAGTTCCCAGATTCATTACCTGATCCACTACGACCAGAACCCTGTCTCCATCCTGCAAATAGGTTTGCCAGTCCTCATAATCACAGTTATAGACATAAGCCCCCATATAATTAGAGATAGTTCCCATAGCCGGTCCGTATTTCAAAATCCCGCCACTTTCCAGTACGTTATTATAAGATGTACCGGACCGAAGAGTATATCCTTTTCCAAATATGGCTGTCAGGCACCAGACTACCAACATCAAATAGATCCAGGTTTTGGATGTTTTTTTATTATCACAATCCACCGTTTCGGTCTGCTGTAAAAACAATACCACTGCAAAGAAAGCAGCAAGCATGGCATGGGGCAGAGAATCTATCAGTGTAAGATCAGTCAAATAGACAACTGCTATCAGTGAAATCCCGGAACCGATGATTCCATCCACCAGAATCCGACTGGTCTGCACCACTTCTTTTTTCCGAATCTTACCATATCCTGCCAATCCCACAACCGTTATCACGACCAGATGGATCTGCATGGTTTCGTATCCCTGATTCAGAACAGTCCAGTAAATCACCTCTAACACACAGGCAAACAGAACCGCAAGGCAAACCCTGCAAACCGTTTTCTTCTTTTGAAAGTCTATTGTATCATCTGCATCATCTGCTTCATCCAAATTATCTCCTGCAAACCCGGAATCTTTTCTGCGCTTTTCCAGACGTTTTTTTAAAAGTCTCTCCACAAGCAGCGCTATAGCTATGACCAGTGCAGTCAAAGATCCCAGATATAGCAGATTACCGGCCACAGAAAGCAGCTTCTGGAAAATCGATGCTCCATGGGTTACATCTCCCGCTAAAATAAGAGCAATCGTATCCAGCAACTCTGATAAGCTTCTTCCCCGAAGCAACATGCCCAGATATCCAATGCCGCAGCCACCACAGACTGCTGTAAGGATTCCCATATCTTTCCATTTCGTATTGCCGGATCTTTTATAAAGCACCACCAATACAAAAGGATACAGAATCAGGCAGGATGGATAGGATAAAACTTCAAAAACCAGTGATATTGCCGCTAAAATAAGATATTTAATTGGCTTTTCTTTTCGATAGTATTGAAGCAAAAACAGCATCATCAGTGTAAAGAACCAAACCTGCATGATACCAAACTCAGGCATCATGATCTGCTTTGGAATGGTATTATAATAAATCAGCGCCAGCAACCAGGCATATCCCGGTTTTATGATTTCCTTCATCACATGATAAAAATAAACACTGACTGCTAAATGAATTAGTGTTCCTACCAATCTAAGATAAAGTACAATTCCTGTGGTACCAACCAAATGCAAATATGGCTTCATGAAAAGACTGCACAAAAAGGCAGAAGACTGATGTGGCTCCCACATACTGAAAAAAAGCCTTTCCCCCATGGCACTTCGGTAGGACATCACAAGCTGATATTCTTCATCTAAACCGTAAGCAAAAAAAAGCATTTTTACAGATGCAAAAATGCTGAACACAATCAATATAACAGAAATCTGTTTTTGATACTGTAAGATGCTTTTTTTCATAAAACCAACTCTAACCAAGATTCTTCTATCTATGATTTTTCTTCTATACTATGCTTCCTCTTCGTTTCCGTTTTTTACTTCGTCAACAATATACGGTGGTCTGGTTCTGGCAGCATCCAGTGTTCTCCAGATATACTCACCCAGAATACCCAGCATCAACATAATCATACCGGAAGAACAAAGTATCACGCACATAAGAGATGCCCAGCCGGCAATTGGAGTACCTTTTGTAAATTTCTCTACAATAACACTAATCAGCAGAATAGCAGCAAGAATATTAAAAATAATACCGATAGTGGACATAAAACGTAGTGGGAAATAGGAGAAACTCATCACAGAGTCCATAACCAGCTTCACTTTCTTGGATAAAGTCCATCTGGATTCTCCGATTTCACGGTCCTGTCTGACAAAATAGATTTTATCTGTCTTAAAGCCAACCCAAAGTACCTGTAAGGTAAGGGACGAGTTCTTTTCATCCAGTCGTTCCAGTACTTCAATGACTTTCCGGTCTACCAGATAACAGTCGCAGCCACCAACCGGCATATTTTTGTTCACAATCTTGCGGATCAGGGCATAATACATGTTGGCAAAGAAAACCTTTACCGGATTTTCCTTTCTTTCCTTACGCACTGCCAGAACGACCTTATTTCCCCGTTTCCAGCTTTCATACATTTCCAGGATAATCGTGGAGTCTTCCTGCAAATCAGCCTGTTTTGTTACAGCACAGTCACCCGTACATGCAGACAGACCGGCAAGCAGTGCTGCGTGCTCTCCGAAGTTTCTGGAAAGCTTTACGCATTTGATATTGGAATCCTGCATACGTAGCTGATTCATGATCTCCCAGGAATTGTCACCGGAGCCATCATCTACAAAGACAATTTCGTAGTCCCCCAGTTTTCCCAGGATTTTTTCTTTCATATCTGCGTATAAAAGTTCCAGCGTATCTGAATTGTAATAAACCGGAACCACAATTGAAATTTTACTCATATTACTCTTCTGCCTTTTTCATCATTTCTAAATAAGTATCGTAATCTCTGATATATTCCTCACTGTCATAATGCTCATTGGATAATACCAGCAAAACAGAATCCGGCGAGAAATCATACATTTCCTTCCAGACATTATTTTTTAAATAAAGTCCCATTCTGGGCTTATTCAGTTCCACAATACAGGATTCTGAACCATTGTCTACTTTTACCTTACTGGTTCCGGAAACATTAATTAATACGAATTCAGAACGAAGATTGGCATGACTTCCTCTCACCACTTCGGAATCAGAACCGTAAATATAAAAAATTCTCTTGATATCAAAGGGAATCGCTATGTTACCTTCTACCACAACCAGATTTCCTCGTTCATCACCCAGATCCGGGAAATTCAGAATCTGCATTTGTTCTTCTAATTTTGGCATATTTTCTTTATCCTTACAAAGATTTTCGTTGCAATATAATCCCCTGATTTATGGCACTGAGATTTATTGCTCAAAGATTTATTGCACTCAAATTGACTGCTTTAAGACTCATTTCATTCTTTATCGAAACGCATTGATTGCATCAATAACATACTGCTGTTCTTCCTCGGTCATTCCATTATACAACGGAATAGATAAAACTGTCTCTGCATAGTTTTCCGTAATCGGGAAGTCACCTTTTTTACATCCCAGATACTGATATGCTTCCGACAAATGCGGTGGGATGGGATAATGAATGATGGTGCCAATCTGCTTTTCATTCAGATAGGCAACCAATTCCTCTCTCCGGTCACAGCGAATCACATACTGATGCCATACGGTACTTGTATTTTCCCGTTCCTTCGGTAAATAGATGCTGGGATTACGCAATTGGTTTGTGTAATTGGCACAAAGTCGTTTTCTTTCTTCTGTAATCTCATCCATGTGACTCAGGCGGACATTCAGAAGTCCGGCCTGCAGTTCGTCCAGTCTGGAATTGGCACCAACCACCTTATTATAATAACGTTTTTCACTGCCATAATTTCGATAGATTCTGGTTTCGTCTGCGATTTTCGGATCATTGGTCACCAGTGCACCTGCATCTCCAAAGGCTCCCAGATTCTTGGAAGGGTAAAAAGAAAAGCATCCCACATCCCCGAAAGTACCGGTCATTTTTCCTTTATAGGTGGCACCATGTGACTGGGCACAATCCTCAATCAGCTTCAGATTATATTTTTTACACAGGGAAACAATCTTATCCATATCCGCAACATGACCATACAAATGAACGACCATGATTGCTTTGGTTTTTTCTGTGATCTTCTCTTCGATCTTATCTGCGTCGATCTGGAAATACTCATCCGGTTCTGTGAAGATCGGAGTGGCTCCATTCATGGAAATTCCCATGACGCTGGCAATGTATGTATTTGCCTGAACGATCACTTCATCTCCCGGGCCGATGCCCAGCATTTTGCAGCCGATCCAAAGTGCATCCAGTCCACTGGCAAGTCCCACACAGTAAGAAGCTCCTATATATTCTGCAAATCTTTCTTCAAATGTTTTTACTTCATTTCCCAGCACATACCACCCGGAGCGAAGTACGGAAAGGGCCTTTTCTTCGAACTCCTGCTGGTATTTCTGAAAACCGTAATCCATACGGTTTGGCATTATTTTCATCATAAAACCGTTATCTCATTTCGCTATATTTATATTTATTTCCGCTTCCGGTATGCCCAGAATTTATTTAACAAAAAATTAAGCGGAACTGTAATGATCAAATTCACAAACGTGGCAATATAATGGGGGATTCCAAACAGTCTTTCTTCGATAAAGAGCAGGACACCCATTAAAATCAGTTCCGTAAATGCATAGGAAGCATATACCTTGGCAAGTGCCAGATACCAGGGCTGCTTGTCCTTTTCAAACACAAACCGGCTGTTCAACAGATAGGAAATCAGCACCGTGATCAGAAAGGCAAACAGATTACTGATCTGTTCATGCAGTCCAAAAGCATAGTAACAGACATTCGTAATTCCATAAGACAGAACTGTGTTCAACAGGCCGATCAGTCCAAATCCCACAAACTGCAACATTCCCTGGGGTATTTTAGAGATCCATTTTTTTAGCATACGATTTTGAACCAGTCTTTCTCATCCAAATCCACCACGGTGCAGTCATTGGCATAAATGCATTCCGGTAAAATGATCATGGCGTGAAGAACATCTTCATGAAGTGGCAATGGACATAAATGCCAGATTGCTGTATTTAATTTCACCATACATCCTTTTGGTACGATAAAGGCCTGTGCCAGTTCCGGAACCGGTGTACCACCGGATGCAGGTGCAACGTGAATAAGCATATCATCATTTAAAGCGATAATTCCTTCCCATGTGGTGGTATGATATTCTGCCTGTTTAATGATTCTGTCGTCTTTTTTTACCTCGATGGGTGAAAAAGCGATGCTGCCAACACAGCTGCCGGAAATGCGATCTGGGTAAAAGGAATGGATTGCCCCCTGTAAAGCATGTCCGGTTGGATTTACCATATTACAAAATGTCCCAAATGGTGCAAATGATTCTACTGTTATAGGAACTGCTTTTAATTCTCTCATAGCTTCTCTCCTCTTCTCTGCATGTTTTCAATGCTTTCTCTGTACCTTCTCAATATTGTCTCTATCTTTTCATGATGCGCACTCTGTCCGTGCACACAAGTCCACTATTAACGTACATTTTACCAGTTTTTACGTCTTATGTGAAGCAAATATTGCAAACATCCGAATCAGGCTTTTTGCAGATATCTGCGTGAAGCCAAATCATTTCACAAACATCCGAATCAAGCGATCATGCAGCCTGGTATAAGGCTGATATCTCATGGGCAGGTCGATCCAGGTTTTCTTGTCCACAATGCTCTTCTCATGGGAAAAAGTTTGGAAACCGTCTTTTCCATGATAGGAGCCCATACCGCTTTCTCCAAATCCGCCAAATCCCATTTCGCTGGTAGCAAGATGAATCACCACATCATTGACGCAGCCGCCGCCGAATCCGCAGCCGGCCATTACTTTCTTGCTGATTTTTTTATCGGAAGTAAACAAATAAAGGGCCAGCGGATGTCCGCCTTCATTGATATGCTGCATGCCCTGGTCAATGGATTCATAGGTAAGGATAGGCAGGATCGGTCCAAAGATTTCCTCCTGCATCACTGCATCCGTAAAATCCACCTGATCCATAATAGTCGGTTCAATCTGAAGGGTTTCCGGACAGCTTTTCCCTCCGCAAACCACTTTCTCCTGATCCATCAGGCCCAGAAGACGATCAAAGTGCTTTTCATTCACAATCTTCCCATAATCCGGGTTTTCTAATGGTTCTTTTCCAAACTGAATCTGAACCTGTTTTTTCAGTTCAGAAATCAGCTGATCCTTAATCTGTGGGTCACAGTAAATATAATCCGGTGCCACACAGGTCTGTCCACAGTTTAAGTATTTGCCAAATACGATTCTCTTTGCTGCCAGCTTGATATCCGCTGATTTTTCAACAATACATGGACTTTTTCCGCCCAGCTCCAGAGTAACAGGAGTCAGGTGCACAGAAGCCTTCCGCATCACTTCTTTTCCCACATTCAGGCTTCCCGTAAAGAAAATGTAATCAAATTTCTGGTCCAGAAGCTTTGTATTTTCCGCTCTTCCCCCGGTTACCACAGCCACATATTCCGGATCAAAGATTTCACTGATCATCCGGTTTATCACTTCGCTGGTGCAGGGAGAATAGGCACTGGGTTTCACCACTGCAGTATTTCCTGCTGCAAGGGCATCCACTAATGGGTCTAATGTAAGAAGCAGGGGATAATTCCAGGGACTCATGATCAAAGTCACACCGTATGGCGATGGCTTTTTATAACTTTTGGAAGCAAACTGTGCCAAAGGAGTCTTCACCCTTTTTTCTCTGGCAAAAGCCCCCATATGCTTTAACATATAGGTGATCTCACTGGCTACCAGACCGATTTCACACATATAGGATTCGGAATGGCTTTTTCCCAGATCTTTTTTCAGGGCTTCTGCGATTTCATATTCATAACGGAGCAGTGCCGCTTTCAGTTTTTGCAGTGCTTTTCTACGGAATTCCAGATCCAGCGTTTTTCCCTGATAGAAAAAGGCTCTCTGCTTTTCCACCAGTTCTTCTATGGAATAAGACTGCTTTTCCAGCACTTGTTCGTAAAACATCTGTAGCTCCTTTGCATTCCACATAACAGGGACCGGATAAAGAGGATTTGCTTCTTTATCCGCATAGCGGGAAAGTTTTGGAATGTCTTCTTCTTTTAATTCCGGTATGATATCCCCGATTCCAAATTTCTTTTTCAGCTCTTTTATTTCCAGAATAAAACATCTTGCCAGATCTTCCCGGGTCATATCCTGAGGCTCTTTCCCCATAGCTTCTGCCAGGCGCTGCTTCAGGCCTGCCTCTTCTGCAAGACTTGCCAGTTTTTTATGTATCTTCTTTCCATAAGCTTCTAACACATTGGGTAGAATCACCGCATTAGCCAGCCCGTGAGGCACATTATATTCTCCGCCCAATGTATGGGCCACTGCATGCACATTGCCCACATAGGACTTGGTAAAAGCACAGCCTGCATAATAGGACGCTGTCAGCATATTCTTTCGCGCCTCCAGATTCTTTCCATCCAGATAGGCCTTTTCCAGATTTTCAAAAATCAGCCGGACTGCCTTTATACTTTCCGCTCTGGTGTCTTTGGTGGTGGAATTACCGATATAAGCTTCGACTGCATGAGTCAGTGCATCCATACCCGTAGTCGCAGTAATATGCGGTGGCAGACTAATGGTCACAGATGGGTCCAGCACCGCATATCTTGGAATCAGCGGAAAGTCGCTGATGGCATATTTATGTTTCGTTTCACTGTCCTTGATCACCGTAGCCAACGTAGTTTCACTGCCGGTTCCGGCTGTAGTTGGTATGGCAATCAGAGGCGGGATTCTTTTGTGTATCTTTAAAATTCCTTTCATTTGTGCCAGACTTTTATTCGGTCTGGCCACCCGGGCTCCCAGTGCTTTGGCACAGTCCATACTGGATCCACCACCAAAGCCAATGATCAGATCGCACTCATTTTGACTGTAAAGGTCAAGTGCTTCCTGTACATTTTTTGTGGTGGGGTTGGGCGATGTTTTATTATAATAAACATATGGTATCTGTCTTTCTTCCAGCACATTTCGCAGTTCGTTTGTCAGACCCAGTCTGCTGATCCCCTCATCCGTAATCAAGATCGGCTTTCTGCATTTTTCCTTCAGGATAACATCCGGTATATCCTGCATCCGGGAAATGATCTCCGGCTCCCGATAAGGCAGAAGTGGAATAACAATATGAAATGCCTTTTGAAAGATTCTGCAATATGTTTTTCTGATAAAGTTCATTTCTGTATTTCTCCTACAAAGTTTCTTCTATGCATTTTCTCTTATACATTTTTCCTGTGGGATTTCCGGTTTTCCAAACAAACCATCCTTATTTCCTTCCTTCCGATATGGCCAGAATCAGTATACCGGCAGCCAGAATCGCCAGACAGATATACTGCTTTTTCTGCAGTTTTTCCTTCAGCAGAATCCGGGCAGCAAAAATGGTCACGATACAGTATGAGGAAGTAATCGGTGTCACCAGAACAGGATTGATGGCAACCGCATAAGTATAACACACATTTCCCAAAAGCTCCATCAATCCGCCGGCACATTTCAGAGATTCTTCTTTCCGGAAAGGATTGTAAGGGTGCTTCATCTTATACCAT
>JBJENT010000196.1:0-9316 GCA_051880335.1 Lachnospiraceae bacterium | reverse complement strand
TTGGCTGGAACCATCAAGACTGCACCGGATATCAAGAGTTTGTCAAGGAGCTGAATCTGACTGGAATCATTAAGAGCCCGGCAAAACATTTGTAACTGGTCTATGGAATCATTTTCGATTCTGTACGATCAAGTGCATTTGTTTTGCCGGTTTTTTTATTTTTTTCAAGATCCATGTTGTATAAGAACCCTTGAGACTTTGGATAGATAGAGGGATTTTTTATTCTGAAAACACAGGAAAAATATGAAAAACAGAATATCTGCAAAAATGAAAGGCCTCAAAAAGTTGTTTATTATGCAATGAAAAGAGAATAAGGAGGTAGAACACATCAGAGAAAAAGGTAGCTGAGGAGTCGCGGACTCCCGTTTAAAAAAAACGGGTTGGTCCGGGACTGTTTCCGCTACCAATTTTTATATTCCAAACAAATGCAGACTGGATCACCCGTAGCCGCAAGGCAGAAAGGTGGTCCATATGATGACATTAAAAGACTTAAAGAAGAGAGTTCCGGTTGCAGACGAGAAAAAAGTGATTTTGAGAAAAAAGGAGCTTTTGAATACAGGTGCGGAAATTGTTGTAAAAGAAATTATCGAAGATGGTGTGGAAATCAGTGTTTATGATAACGGATATGTTTTGTATGAAGAGGGAAGACATAGAACTGTTTTTCGCTTACATGAATGTAAGGACTATGATTACAGCGCGGTAGATGGCAGAAAAGATGCTTTTGGAGCAGACTTTTTTGAAAACGAAAACTGGTACATCTTACCGCTGATGGTTGGTATGGATCGTGTAGAAGACAGCAGACGGAGAATTCTGTCAAATCATAAAGTGATTTCTATTGATATTGAGGAGAATGATTTCTTTAGTATCAAAGCCCGTTGTGTACCTGATATGACAGAAAAAGTGCTTTGGAATGAAATGATGAGAGAAATTTCAGATCTTTTGAATGAACGACAGAGATATGCAGTAATTGCATATTATTGTGAAGGTGCATCTCAGGCTGAGATTGCAAAGAATCTCGAAATCTCTCAGCAGGCAGCTAGTGGACTGATCCAGAGAGCACTTGTGATTATCCGTAACTATATGCAAGTTAATCCAAGTGATGTCAAAAGAAAAAGAAATAAAAAATAATTTTCAATCCATGTTGTATAAGAGGCTCTGAATCTTTGGATAGGTATAAGGATTTATTTCCGACGTACCTTGAAAACTTCATAGCCTGCCCAGAATGATACCTGGCTTGAATATGCATCTTTCGCGTATCTGGCCAGAGCATACGTTTCGGAAATATGGAAACCGAAACAGGAACGGGTCTGGGAATGAAAACAGGAAAATGCTCAAAATAGAATATTTATTTGTCTGAATCCAAATCGGAGGATGACAGTAGAAACCATGTGGCGGTGTTTACAGAGATTCGTGAATACCGCCACATCTTTGTGCTGTTATCTCAGAAATCACGAGATTTGCGTGAGTGCTGACTGTCCCAAATAGTACAAATCTGAAACGAGAGGAGGATGTGAGGAAAATGAAGTGATATGAAATTTTACACTGAAACATTTCGTATACAGACAAATAAGAAAGGATGAGAACATGAAATTTAAAAGAAAAACAATGAGAATTGTATCAGGTATGCTGACAGCTATTACACTGTTTACCAATGCCCTTTCTCCGGTAATTGCTTATGCTGCTCCCGCAGATGAAGCTGACAGTAGAATCCCTTATTACGAGGAAATTAAAGATCAGCTGGATCAGGATGAAGTGGTAACTGCCAGAGATATCGAAGTAACGGTTGGGTCTGGATTCGATGTAAAAGCAGACTTTTCCGGAATTGAGATTCCGGACAGTGAAAAAGCCAAAGTGAAGCTCATGGCAGCCCAGAATGATGAAGGGAAAGAGTTTTCTACGGATCATGCAGATACCTATAAAACGGTATATTCTGTTGAACCCCAGAAAACAGATCATCCGGTGTATCAGATCAGCAGAAACATTACGGTAAAAGATGTTTCAAAAGAAGCTGATACTACTGTGAATTCGGATAGTTCTTCGGATCAGGATTCCGGTAACGGGGAAACAGAAGAATCTGAGGATAGTGATGATGAATCGGAAACGGATTCTTCCGAAATGAAACAGCCGGAAACGGATGAAGCGGTAAATGTATCAGAAGCTGAGACAGAAACAGAGGTTACCGGGAAAGAAATCACCGAGGAAGAATTTGATGCAGAGATCGAATCAACGGAAAATCAGGAGACGGTTGATCCGGAAACCGGTACTACTCTTTCAGAAGTTATGGAAGAGGCGGTAGATCAGGGAATTGCCTTAAATGAACTGGAAGCCGGAGAAATGGTCACTTTTGAAATGCCGATGCTTTTAGCGGCTGCAGAAACCGGTAGCCAGTCCGTATCTATTACAAGAGGCAGCTGGTATCATTATGCTGATTATGGATTAGGTTCTTACATTACAGCACCATATTATGTGTCCTGGGGTGGAATCAAAGCGACAGCATATTGTGTTCAGCCATCTAAGAATGGACCGGATGATGGTACGTACTCTATTACAAAATTATCTGATGGCAAGACTCTGGCAAAGGTTTGTTACTATGGAACAAAAGCCAGTGACGAGAATGGATTCTTTGATGAAAAACACCCGGATTTCTCTGCTGGTAAGAGATTTATTATCACACACCTTGCGGCAGCATATGCCAACGGATCCAGTGACTGGGATTCCGGTACGAACGCAACCGGACGGTCTCTCGCTAAGGAGCTTTATAACTACTGTATCAATATGCCGGATATCCCGGATGTGGATATGAGCTTTTCTGATAGTGATGTGAAAGCTTATGTGGAAGGAAATATCCAGAGAACAAAGACGATTACATTCAAAGCAGATGAATTGCAGACCATTACCTTTAAACTTCCACAGGGAGTAAAGCTTGTGAATGTGACTACCGGCAAAACCAGTGCGGCAGGTGCGAGCGTTGAAATCTGCGGTGGAACACAGTTCTATCTTACTGCCCCACTATCTCAAGCTGAGGATGTGGGTGCTTTATTCTCTTCAAAGATGAAAGGAAGCATTGATAAAGAGTATTCTGCCTATAAGATAACGACAGGATCTTCCACACAGGATCTTGCACTGGTATTTGGTGAAGGTGTCGGAAATGAAAAGTATGTGGATTTCAAAGTAACATGGACCAAGGAATGTTATATTTCTATCGTGAAAAAAGACAGTGAGACATCTAATACTCTGGCCGGTGCGGTTTATGGTATCTACAGCGATGCTGCATGTACACAGCTGATCAAACAGATGCCGGCAACGGATGCCAATGGTGCATCAAAAGTTACGATTGAGAAGACACAGGAAGTTGTATATCTGAAAGAAATCTCCGTTCCGACAGGATATACGATTGATGCCAAAGCTTACAATGTAACATTGAATATTGGAAAAACATCCAATATGAATGTGACCGATAAACGAGTGACAGCAACGATTTCCCTTCATAAGCAGGATGCCGAGACAGGAAATACCCCACAGGGTGATGCAACGTTGGAAGGTGCTGTTTATGGCTTATTTGCACGTGAGGATATTGTACATCCGGATGGGAAAACAGGTGTCCTTTATAAGAAAGGAACCCAGATCACATCCCTGACTACAGATAAAAACGGACAGGCTTCGGTTTCCAATTTGTATCTGGGAAAATATTATTTTAAAGAGCTGACTCCTCCGGTTGGATATCTGCTGGATCAGGAAGAACATGAGGTAGACTGCTCTTACGAAGGTGCAAATGTACCAGTTGTAGAAAGAAAAGCAATTTCCAAAGAAGATGTGATCAAACAGCCATTTCAGATTATCAAGGCAGCGAATAACGGGAAAACAGATGCCGATCTTTTGAAAGGTGTTGGTTTCTCTGCCTGGCTGGCAAGTGATCTGAAAGTAAAAGCAGATGGGTCTTATGATTTCTCTTCTGCGAATCCAGTTGTTATCACAGCAGATGGAAAAACAGAGATGTTTACAGATGAAAAGGGTTATGCCTGCTCTATTCCACTTCCGTATGGAACATACGTGGTAAAAGAAACAACCAGTAAACACAACTATGAACCGGTGGATGATTTTATCGTTACAATCAATGAGAATCACCCAGACACTCCGCAGGTATGGCGTGTGCTTCTGGATAAGGAATTTGAGGCAAAGCTGAAGATCATCAAGAAAGATGATGAAACAAAGAAGAGTGTGCTTCTGGCAAATACAGAATTTAAAGTATATGATCTGGATCATCAGAAATATGTCGAGCAGGTTACTACTTATCCTTCTACCAAAGTTCACAAATCATATTTTACCGATGAGAACGGATATCTGATCCTTCCGAACAATTTGAAGATCGGAAATTACAGAATCGAAGAAGTGACTGCACCGGAGGGATATACACAGTCTTCTGCTTATGTAACGGTATCTGTAGATACTAACACAGCCTATATGATCAATCCGACCAGTAAAGATGCCATTATCGAAGTGGAATATGAGAATCATCCGGTTAAGGGAGAACTGACCATTTTCAAACAGGGAGAACTTCTTGCCGGTTATGATCATGATTTCCAGTATGAGCTGTGTGGACTGAAAGGCGTTACATTTGAAGTATATGCTGCAGAAGATATTTTTACTGCCGATCATCAGGTGGATGAAAATGGAAACCGTACCTTGTATTATGCAAAGGATGCCCTGGTGGCAAAAGTAACTACGGATGAAGATGGATATGCGTATGTGAAAGATCTTCCGCTTGGCGAATATTATGTAAAAGAATCCAAGGCACCGGAAGGATTTGTTCACAATGAGAACAGTGAAAAAGCTGTTTTTGTATATGCAGATCAGAATACCCCGGTTGTATTTGACCAGGTGTCCTTCACCAATGAAAGACAGAAAGTGTCGATTTCTGTCGAGAAACAGGATGCAGATAATGGAAATGTCGTACCGGGTGCTGTCTTCGGAATCTACAATGCGGAAGATATCATCAATAAAGATGGCCAGGTAATCGTAAAAGCAGATACCCTGCTTCAGGAGATGACTTCCGATGAAGATGGTCAGGCAAAATGTACACTGGATCTGCCTCTCGGACAGTATTATGTGAAAGAGCTTCATGCTCCTGCCGGTTTTGTTTCTTCTGATGAGATCCTGAGCTTTGATGCTTCTTATCAGGGACAGGACATTCAGACCGTTGAGTTGAAAGCAGTTAAGAAAAACGAGCCGACAGTTGTGGAAATCACGAAGTCCGATATCACCACAGGCGAAGAACTGGATGGTGCGTACCTGCAGGTACTTGACCAGGATGGAAATATCATCGACAGCTGGGAATCTTCCAAAGACGAACCCCATGTGATCAAACGTCTGACCGTTGGAGAGACCTATATACTTCGCGAAGAATTTGCTCCGTATGGATACCTTGTTGCAAATGATATCACTTTTACGATTGAAGATACTGCAGAAATCCAGAAAGTGGAAATGAAAGACGAGGTGCCGGTTGCAGAACTAATCCTGAATAAAAAGGGAGAATTCCTGGATGAGGTGTCTCTTGTAGATCAGATCAAAGGTGTGGTGGAACATATTTTCCATTATATTACCGGCAGCCTGACCGATGTTACTTTCGAAGTATATGCAGAGGAAGATATCAAGGCTGCGGATGGTGTCAGCGAAGATTATTATAAGGCAGATGAGCTGGTGGCAACGATTACGACAGATGAAACCGGCATTGCAAAACTGAGTAATCTTCCACTGGGCAAATACTATGTCAAAGAAGTGGGAACAGCTCACGGATATGTTCTGGATTCAGAAATCCGTCATGTGGATCTAAGCTATGTGGATCAGAATACACCGGTTGTAACCTATAATGATGACTGGCAGAATCACCGTCAGAGAGTGATCATTAATCTTGTGAAAAAGGAAAAAGATCAGGATCGTGTTCTGGAAGGCGGCGTCTTTGGTCTTTATGCCAAAGAGGATATCAAATCTTCTACCACCGGAAAAGTACTGATTGAGGCAGATGAGATTATCGAGCTGAAATCAACTGATGCTGAAGGAAAGATCACCTTTATGGCAGATCTTCCGATTGATGCTGAATACTATGTAAAAGAGCTATATGCGCCAGCCGGATTTGTAAATGCAGAGGAAGTACAGGAATTTACTGTTTCCTATGCCGGTGAAAATGAGGATTCTGTTGTTGTAGATCTTATATTTGAAGATGAAGCAACAACAGTTGAAATCACAAAGACCGATCTGACTGGTGGAAAAGAAATACCGGGATGTAAGCTGAAACTGGTAGATGAGGATGGAAACACTGTTGATGAGTGGACTTCTACAGAAGAAGCTCATGTGATCAAAGAGCTGGTAGTAGGTAAGAAATACACTCTGATAGAAACACAGCCAGCCGATGGATATGTGACTGCAGAAAGCATCGAGTTTACCGTAGAGAATACAGCGGAAATTCAGAAGCATCAGATGAAAGATGACGTGACAAAAGTGGAAATCTCTAAACAGGATATTGCAGGGAAGGAACTTCCGGGTGCTAAACTCACAATCCTGGACAAGGATGGAAAGGTTGTGGAAAGCTGGACTTCCACAAAAAAAGCACATCATATTGAAATGCTTCCGATTGGAAAATACACGCTTCGTGAAGAAACCGCACCGGATGGATATCTGGTTGCCAATAATGTGGAATTCGAAGTAAAAGATACCGGTGAAGTTCAGCATGTAACGATGGTGGATGAAGCAAAACCGGCTGTTCAGGCTGATACACCGAAAACAGGGGATGAACGCAACATGAAATTGTGGCTGCTCCTGCTCGGTATCGGTGCCGGTGGTCTTGGAGTCGCTTTTGGAATCAGAAGAAAGCGTAAATAGTAACTTAGAAACAAAATAATGACGAACCAGAAGCATAAGGGCATTTGTGGAAATCGGAAAGGAGATCCATGAATGCCCTTAATGCATTTCAGAAAGATGAGGAAAAACATGGGAAGAAAAGAAACGATATTACCGGGAGCAAAGATTGATGGAAGAAAGTATCTGGAAGACAAGCCAAAGTCTTGTGACTACTGCTACTGGTGGCAGGGCAAAAACAAAGGTTGTATTCTGCCGGAATGTTATTACCTGATGCCGGAGGAAAAGAAGGAGCCAAATGATTATGAGGAAGGGAACTGCAAAACCTGCCCCTATGGGAAACATACACCCTGTATCGGATACTGTATTGCAAAGCTCCAAAAAGAAATGCGCGGGAAAAAAGGAGGCGGATGCTATGATACCGATGCTGCGAGTGGAAGTTAAAAATGACCGTCCCTTAATCTGTGCCAGAGAACTGTATGAGGCTCTGGGTATTAAGACACAGTACAGTGTCTGGATCGACCGTATTATTTCCCTTGGTTTTGTGAGTGGCCAGGACTTTTATCCAAAAATGAATAAAAGTACCGGAGGAAGATGCAGTGTTGATCATTATATTACGGTGGATATGGCAAAACACATCTGTATGCTCCTTCGAAATGAGAAAGGAAAACTGTATCGCCAGTATTTTCTGGAGCTGGAAAAAGCATGGAATCAGCCGGAACAGGTGATGGCAAGGGCATTACAGCTGGCGAATACCCAGATTGCAAAGCTGCAGGAACAATGTACGGAGCTTGGCGACCAGCTGATCAAACAGCAGATGCTTCTGGAAGATATGGCACCGAAAGCTGCTTATCTGGATCTGATCATGAATTCCCCCTCATCTGTTCTGGTCACTCAGATTGCAAAAGATTATGGGTACAGCGCGGTTTCATTTAACCGGCTTCTTCATGATCTTAGGATCCAGTATAAAGTCAATGACCAATGGGTGTTATATGCCGATTATGCCGGGAAGGGTTATGTCCAGAGCAGGACAATCTATATGCACCCAAACCGCACCGGTCCGGTCGTAAGGATCCAGACAGAATGGACGCAGAAAGGCAGAAGATTTTTATATGAGTTTTTAAAAGAACAGGGAATTCTTCCCCTGATTGAGAAGGAAGGTGGATAAATGCAGGAAGAGGTAAATGAGAAGATTATTACGCTCAGTGTACAGGGAGCCAGGATTACTGCTTCTATGGTAAAAGCAGCCATGAGAAAGTTTCTTATGGAGTTAGAGCGTGAAGGCCAGAAATCATCGCAGATCAAACAGGCAGAAAAGCAGGGTCAGGCCAGGGAGCGTGGAATTGAAAAAGAAAAACAAAGACAGGAAAAGAAAAAGCCCCATGGCAAGCAGACAATCAAGCAGCTGCAGGAACAGGGAGCGCAGCTGACCAATATTCAGATCACAAACCAGAATATCAAATCCTTTGACCGGGTTGCCCGGAAATATGGCATTGATTACAGCCTGAAAAGGGATGACAGTGTGACACCACAGAGGTATCTGGTGTTCTTTAAGGCGAAGGATGTGGATGTAATGACAGCTGCATTTAAGGAATATGCAGGAGTTTCCATGAAGAAATCAAAAAAGCCTTCTGTGCGGAAGAAACTGCAGAAGTCTGTGCAGAAGATGAACGTTAAACACCGCCAGAGAGAAAAAGTGAAACAGAAAGTGAGGGGACAGCAGCGATGAGTAAAAAGAAACCAAAAGCCAGAAGTCCGGGAAAGCTGGAAACAGCAATCCGGCAAAGCTTATCAAAGGTCAGTGTTAAAAAGCTGGTTGCAATGAATATTCCCTATCTCATCGCTTTCTATGTGGTAGAGAAATGTGCATGGCTTTACCGGCACTGTATCGGCGGAACTGTGGTTCAAAAGCTTGGTGTTATGCTGATGAATCTTCCAGTAGCTTTCCGGTCGTGGATACCAAGCTTCCACATCCGGGATCTTTTAGCCGGTATCATCGGGGCGTTACTTCTCCGCTGTGTTGTGTACATGAAAGGGAAAAATGCAAAAAAGTTCCGGCAGGGCGAAGAATACGGTTCTGCAAGATGGGGAAATGAAAAAGACATTGAGCCATTCATTGATCCGGTATTCGAAAATAATATCATCCTGACACAGACGGAGAGGCTGACTATGAACAGCCGCCCGAAACTTCCGAAGTATGCAAGAAACAAAAATGTGATCGTCATCGGTGGATCCGGATCTGGTAAAACACGATTCTATGTGAAGCCCAACCTCATGCAGATGCCGGATAACGTATCTTATGTGGTTACAGATCCAAAAGGTACGATCATTGTGGAATGCGGCACTATGCTGGTCAGACATGGTTACCGGATCAAAGTGCTGAATACGATTAACTTCAAAAAGTCCATGCATTACAACCCATTTCATTATATTCGGAGTGAGAAAGACATTCTGAAACTGGTGA
>JBJENT010000195.1:0-9324 GCA_051880335.1 Lachnospiraceae bacterium | reverse complement strand
GAAACAATGCATGACCAGTTTCCTGGAAAAAACGGACCCGGAATATACGACAAAGGAACGTCTGGAATTTGTCATCGTGGATAATGGAAGCTGCTCTGAAAAAAAGGCGGAGATAGAGGCAGAAATAGAGGCTTTCCGCCTGGAGACAGAAGTAGGAATCACTTATTTATATGAGCCAATGGAATTTAATTTTTCCGCTATGTGTAACAAAGGTGTGAAGGCATCCAGAGGCGAGTATGTTTTACTTTTAAATGATGATATTGAAATACTGGAGAAAAACTGGCTTAAGGTTATGCTAGGACAGGCACTTCTGCCGGGAACGGGAGCAGTAGGTGCCAAGCTGTGGTATCCGGATGGTGAACGAATTCAGCATGCAGGGATTACCAATATGCATATTGGCCCTTCCCATAAGCTGGTGACTTTTCCGGATGACAGAAGCTATTATTATGGGCATAACAGCCTTCCCTATGATATGATAGCTGTAACAGCAGCCTGTCTATTGGTCCGTAAGGATCTCTATCTGGAAGTGAGTGGACTGGATGAAACCATGAAAGTGGCTTATAATGATGTTGATTTCTGCTTTAAGCTATACGAAGCAGGGTATCGGAATGTTCAGCGTAATGATGCGGTTTTGTGCCACCATGAATCCGTAAGCCGGGGGCTGGATGAGGATTCAGAGGAAAAATGGGACAGGCTCCTGACCGAAAAATCCAGGTTGTATGAGAAACATCCGGGACTGAAAAGTTTTGATCCATATTACAGCGAACAGCTGGCAGACAATGCACCGGACTACCGGATCGGGTATCTCCATCCTTTTGAACAGCCATTTCTGACAGCCACTCCGGTATGGGAAAAGGATCTTTCTTTCCTGAAAGCCCATGAATCAAGTAGGGTGATGCTGACGGTAGAACGTGCCGGAAAACAGAATAAGCTGCATCAGGAAGAACCCGATGTATTCTTTATAGAGGGCTGGTGTTATATGCTGGGTGGTGAGAACAGCCAGTATGAAAGATGGGTTATTCTGGAAAATGAGGATGGATATGCAAGGCTGAATGTGCAGGATCGGAACAGACCGGATGTAACAGCCATATTATCGAAAGAGAAAGAAATTGAACTGGCCGGCTTCACATGCAGAATATTAAAAGAGGATTTAATAAATAGCAATCATTTAAAGGTCGGTATGTTGTATCGGAATCTTTTGAATGGTAAATATTATTATAGAAGCAGCGATAAATCTTTCTGCATTTAAAAGAATTTAAGAGCAAATAAAAAAGAAATAGAGAGATCAGATTTATGATGGAAAAGACACCGGATCAGATGACTCCTGAAGAAGCATTGAAATATTATCAGGAAGCCTATCAGAAGGAAAAGAAAAAAACAGCAAAACTGTCAGCCCGTCTGGCAGATGCCAATATGCAGGTAGAAGACCTGACTGGAAAACTGAATCGAATCAAAAACAGTGGTATCTGGAAAGCCTCAAAACCGTTAAGGAGTGCGTACCATTTTATGAAACGTACCGGCCAGCGGGTAGGCAACTATGGTTCTCCCAAAGGGATTGCCAGGAAGATACGTAATAAAATGATCGAGCGGGAAGCCAGAACCCAGCATGGACTTGCCAGCTTTCCTTCGGCAGAAGAGCGGAAAATCCAGGAAGAAACAGTATTCCCGCGCAAGATCACTTTCAGTATACTGGTTCCCCTTTACAATACGCCCAGAAAGTTTTTGACGGAAATGATCGATTCCGTTGTGGCACAGACTTATGGTGACTGGGAACTCTGCCTGGCAGACGGCTCCGATGGGGAGCATGCTTTTGTAGGTGAAATCTGTAAAGGATATGCAGACAAAGATAAAAGAATCAAATATGAAAAGCTGGCAAGGAATGAGGGGATTTCCGGCAACACCAATGAATGCCTGAAGATGGCAACAGGAGAGTACATAGGACTTTTTGATCATGATGATATTCTTCATCCCTGTGCACTCTATGAATATATGAAACGGATTTGCGAAGAGGATGCAGATTACATCTATTGTGATGAAACAACGTTTAAGGGAAACGGTACCATCGATGATATGCTGACCCTTCATTTTAAACCGGATTTTGCCATTGACAATCTCCGGGCAAACAACTACATCTGTCATTTCAGTGTGTTTGACAGAAAGCTGCTGGATGGGATGGAGCTTTTCCGTTCTCAGTTTGACGGAAGCCAGGATCATGATATGATTCTGCGGCTGACAGCCCGGGCAAAGCATGTGGCACATGTTCCCAAGCTCCTTTATTATTGGAGATCCCATAAAGGATCTGTGGCATCGGATATCAATGCCAAGAGTTATGCTATTGAAGCGGCCAGAGGGGCTGTGGCGGATCATCTTCGAAGCTGCGGCATGGAAAATTTTGAAATTGTCAGTACAAAAGCCTTTGAGACCATCTTCCGAATCAAGTATGAGATAAAGGACAATCCGAAAATATCGATTCTGATTCCCAATAAGGATCATGTGGGAGACTTGTCACGCTGTATTGACTCCATTTTAAAGGAGTCCACTTATGACAATTATGAGATCATTATCATAGAAAACAACAGTGTAACAGAGGAAATCGAAAGCTATTATGAGAGTCTGGAAAAATACGATAATATAAGAGTAGTCCGGTATGAAGGAGACTTTAATTATTCCAGGATCAATAATTTCGGTGCTTCCTTTGCAACCGGTGAATATCTGGTGTTATTAAATAACGATACCCAGGTACTTTCCATAAACTGGATGGAAGAACTGCTGATGTACGCCCAGAGAGAAGATGTGGGTGCAGTAGGAGCAAAGCTTTATTATGGGGATAAGACCATTCAGCATGCCGGCATTGTAATCGGCCTGGGAGCACACAGAACAGCAGGCCACACCCATTACAGAGTGGCCCAGACAAATCTGGGGTATATGGGCAGACTCTGTTATGCACAGGATGTGACAGCAGTTACCGGTGCCTGTCTGATGGTGAAAAAAGCATTGTTTGATCAGCTGAAGGGGCTGGATGAAGAGTTTGCCATCGCATTAAATGATGTAGATTTTTGTTTGAGATTGCGAGAACTGGGTTATTTGAACGTCTGGAACCCATATTGTGAATTGTATCATTTTGAATCGGTTTCCAGAGGTCTGGATGATCAGGGGGAAAAAGCAAAACGTTATAATGAGGAATCGGAACGATTCCGTAAAAAATGGAAAGTGCAGTTGGAAAAAGGGGATCCATACTACAATCCAAACTTTTCTTTGGATCGTAGTGACTATGCATTGAGGATTGATAAATAAAATGAGTGGAAATTTTGGGAGAATTACAAATTATTTAAAACGGAATGGGATAAAAAAAACAGTGCAGCTGGCACACGAGCGTACCCAGGCGCATTATTATTCGGATTATACCTATGAGAAGCCGAATCGGAAAATCCTTCGGGAGCAGTGTGCCCACAGCGTGCTGGATGAGGGAGAAAAGAAACTGGCTGTCAAGCCATATATCAGTATCATTGTGCCGGCATATGACACCAATGTATCCTATATGCGGGAACTGTTGGAAAGTGTTTCTGCACAAACCTATCCATACTGGCAGCTTGTGATTGCAGATGCCAGTGCTTCTGCTGTAGTGGAAGAGGTGGTAAAACATTTTGTGAAAGAACAGAATACAACGATATCAGATCTGCTGGAAGCAGTTTTTGCCACAGGAAAAAGCTCTACAGATATAAAAAAGGTTAAAGAAGCCTTCGAAATCGGAACGAAAGTGAAATATGTCAGATTACAGGAAAATAAAGGGATTTCCGGAAACAGCAATCAGGCACTGGAATATGTGTCCGGGGAATATCTGGCCCTCCTGGATCATGATGACATCCTGGCACCGGATGCTTTGTATGAGATGGTCAAAAAATTAAATGAAGCGGGGCAGGATGAAGAAATTCAGATGATATATTCCGATGAAGATAAATGTGATGAAAGCGGTAAAAAGTTTTATGAGCCGAATCTGAAACCGGACTTTAATCTGGATTACCTGCTGTCCAATAATTATATCTGCCATTTCCTGATGATCAAAGCAGAACTGGTAAAATCGTTGGGCTTTCGCCCCCAATATGACGGAGCGCAGGATTATGATCTGATTCTGCGCTGTGTAAATCGAATTGGAGAGAAAAAAATCGGACACGTGAATAAAGTCCTATACCATTGGAGATGTCATGCAGGATCTACTTCTGAAAATCCTGCCAGCAAAATGTATGCATACGAAGCCGGAAGAAAGGCAGTGGAAGATTTTTTAAAAGTACGCGAAATACCGGCGGATGTGGTACATACGGAACATGTAGGGTTTTACCGTGTGGTTTATAAAACAGATCTTTTTGAGGCAAGACCGGAGATCGGTGTCCTGGGAGGAAATGTGGTGGATGGGAGAAAACGAATCCTGTCCGGTATATTCTGCAAGGATGGAACGTGCCTTTTGGAAGGGAAACCATCCTACTTTGCAGGTCCCTGCAATCGTGCCAGTGTACCCCAGCAGGTATATGCTGTGGATGCAAGAACCATGACACTTCGGGAAGAACTGATCCCTCTTTTTGAAGAGTATATTGGAATTCCTTACCAGGCGGATGTATCCAAACGGAACAGAGCCTATTGTAAGCAGATGTGTGAAGCAGCATGGAGGCAGCGCAGTATTGCTTTGTGTCAGGAAATTTCAAAAAGATCTTATAAAATCTTGTGGGATCCTGCTTTGCAGGTTAAATGCTAGGAAGTAAAAGATTTGAAAACAACAATTGTAATCCCAAATTATAATGGAATAGAGTATCTTATCCCCTGTTTGGATTCTGTTTTTGCAGATGAGCCATCTATCCCGGTGCTGGTGGTGGACAATGGCTCACAGGATGGGAGTCTGGAACAACTGCAGAAATATCCCCAAGTGGATGTTATCCAGTTCCCGGAAAACAGGGGTTTTTGCGTGGCTGTAAATGCGGGAATCCGAGCAGCCAAAACGGACTATGTGATTCTGTTAAATAACGATGTTATTGTAGAAAAAGGCTTTTGCAGGGCTTTGGAGAAAGCACTGGATGAAAATCCAAAAGCATTTTCCGCCGGGGCACAGATGCGCATGATGAAAAATCCGGATTATATGGATAATGCAGGAGACTATTACTGTGCTCTGGGCTGGGCATATGATTATGGAAAAGGACGAAAGGTCGGGGAAAAATATCAGTTGCCCAGGAAAGTCTTTGCTGCCTGCGCAGGAGCATCGATTTACCGGAAAAGTGTATTGGACGAAATCGGTCTGTTTGACGAAATGCATTTTGCCTATCTGGAGGATGTGGATATCGGCTATCGGGCAAGGATTTTCGGCTATCAGAACCTGTATGAGCCGAGGGCACTGGTGTATCATGCAGGAAGCAGTGTATCCGGTTCAAAATATAATGAATTTAAAACAAACCTTTCTTCCAGAAACAGCATCTACCTTATAGTGAAGAACATGCCGCTTTTGCAGATTCTGATCAATTTACCATTTTTATTACCGGGTTTTCTGGTAAAAACTATATTTTTTTATTCCAAAAAAATGGGGAGACTATATGTGAGAGGATTGGCAAATGGCTTTCACATGTATTTCCGGGAAGGCGGCAGAAACCATAAAATTCCATTTAAGTGGAAGCATTTTCCGCACTATCTGGTCATTCAGTGGGAACTGTGGATCAATGTGCTTCGCCGATTCTTCTGTTAAAATAGTTGTATTTTCTGTAACATTATTGTAAAATGTTCGTTATCTGAGTTTTTTGGTGATGAAATGATAAAGGATAATCAGAAGTATTTTAATGGATTACATGTTGTAATAGATGCAATTATCATCGCCGGTTCGTATATGCTTGCCTGGTGGCTGAAGTTTGAAAGTCCAATTTCCAATGTAAAAGAAGGAGATTGGCATTTGCCGGTGCAGACGTATTTCGGAGCGATTCCGTATATCGTTATTGCATATCTTATTGTTTATAAATGTTGTAGTCTTTATACACCGAAAAGAGGAACAAAATCAGGATCTGAGTTGTTCCGTATCATCGAAGCGAATATCATTGGTGCGGTTGGCATGACCAGTGTGCTGTTTGTAATCTGGCAGCAGCATTTCTCCCGTTCCATGATTTTTATCTTTGTAGTTCTGAATATTGAGTTTACTGCTTTGTTCCGTCTGGTAATCCGGAAAAGCCTGCGTTTGATCCGGGCAAAAGGGTATAACATGAAGCATGTGCTTGTGGTGGGATATTCCAGAGCAGCAGAGGAGTATATTGACCGAATCTGCGCCAATCCGCAATGGGGATATGTGATTCATGCCATTTTGGATGATGAGATTCCCAGAGGTACCTTATATAAGGGAATCAAGGTGGTGGGCCGTATTGATAATCTGGAATACATCCTTCCGGAGAACAAACTGGACGAAATCGCAATTGCTTTGCCACTTACACAATATGGCAGGCTGGCAAGTATTGTTGCATTGTGTGAAAAATCCGGTGTTCACACAAAATTTATACCGGATTATAACAGCTTTATTCCAAGCAGACCTTATACAGAAGACCTGATGGGGCTTCCGGTCATCAATATTCGAAACGTACCCCTGACCAATACATCCAATATGATTCTGAAGCGAATCGTGGATATTGTTGGTTCCATTATTGGTATTGTGGTTACTTCGCCGATTCTTCTGATCGTTGCGATTTTGATAAAATGTACCAGCAAGGGGCCTATCATATTTAAACAGGAGCGAATAGGGCTTCATAATAAGCCATTTTCCATGTATAAGTTCCGTTCCATGATTCTTCAGACCGTAGAGGATGAGGAAAAAGGCTGGACAGTAAAAGACGACCCCAGAGTAACGGGAATCGGAAAAATCATTCGCAGAACCAGCATAGATGAACTGCCCCAGCTGTTTAATATTTTAAAGGGCGATATGAGTCTGGTAGGACCAAGGCCCGAGAGACCACAGTTTGTGGAAAAGTTTAAAGAGGAAATCCCAAGGTATATGATAAAGCATCAGGTTCGTCCGGGACTGACCGGATGGGCACAGGTGAATGGATATCGTGGTGATACGTCGATTTTGAAGCGGATCGAGTATGACCTTTATTATATTGAAAACTGGACCTTCGGGTTTGATATCCGCATCATTTTCATGACTTTTTTTAAAGGCTTTGTCAATAAAAACGCATATTAAGAAACAGGAAAAGAGAAAGGATTGTGAAAAATGGCATCAAGATACGATGATGATGAAGAGTACGAATATCAGCGTCCGCGTAAAAAGAGTTCTTCCGGCGGAAAAAAACGTTCTTCCAGTGATACAAGACGTCCTTCCGGCAGTTCCGGTGGAAAGAAAAGTTCCGGAAGCAGAAAAGGCTCTGAACGGAAAATGTCTCAGAAAGCGAGAGCAAAGAAAAAAAGAAGAAGAATTTTGCTGTTCATTCTGGAGATCGTTGTTCTGGTCGTTATGGTACTGGTACTTTGGACCGTTACAAAAACAGAAAAAGTAGGTAAATTAGATATTCCGGAAGATGAGATCATAGTAAATGAGGGTGTAGAGGATATCGAGGTGTTGAAAGGCTATTGGAACATCGCTTTATTCGGCGTTGACTCTACAACAGGTGCTCTGACAAAGAATACCCGAAGTGATACGATCATGATCGCTTCCATTAATCAGGATACCCAGGAAGTAAAACTTATATCGATATACCGTGACTCTTTCCTGAATCTTGGTAATGATACTTATAATAAGTGTAATGCAGCTTATGCAAAGGGTGGCCCGAAACAGGCCATGAATATGTTGAACCAGAACCTTGACCTGAATATTACAGACTTTGTTACCATTGGTTTTGAGGGTCTGGCGGATACCATCGACAGTCTGGGTGGTGTTGAGATCGAGGTAAAGAGTGACGAAATCACCCATCTGAACAATTATCAGAAATGTATTGCAGAAGATTTGAAGAGAACCTATACTCCGGTTTCCAACACCGGTACACAGGTATTGGATGGTCTTCAGGCTACCGGTTATTGTCGTATCCGTTATACTGCCGGAGATGACTTCAAGCGTGCGGAAAGACAGAGAACCGTTCTGAAAGCTGTTATGGAAAAAGCAAAAGGCGCATCTGTCAGCCAGCTTACCAGCATTGCAAACAGTGTATTTGATGAGGTATATACCTCCTTTGATATTTCTGAAATTGTAGCTCTGTTAGGGGATGTTTCCTCTTATTCCATTGTCGCTGATGATGGATTCCCGCAGGAAGATAAGAGATGGGTGGGAAGCGTTGGCTCCAAAGGAAGCTGCGTTGTTCCGACAGATCTGTCAGATAATGTTACATGGCTGCATGGTTTCCTGTTTGGTGAGACGGATTACCAGCCAAGTACGCAGGTACAGGAATACAATGAGAAGATCAAAGCAGAAACCGGTTCCTACGTAAAATAAAGAAAGAATATCACAAACTGCGACGGTGCACCCGCCGCAGTTTTTTCTTTTCATGGCAGTTTTTGTTTTTTTCTTATAAGATTCCAGGAAAGCACAATTCCTTTTTTGAACTGTATGGATTTTGGCATAACATTTCATGTCTTACCTGCAAACATAACTTTTGTGTGTTTTCTTCAGTTTACATTCGAGCAGCGAAGGTCCGCACCGGTGCGCACTTTCTGGTGGAAAATTTTTGTGTTTCCAAATCAATCTCTCCACAAACTTGTTATTACAAGGGGCGGACAAAAACGCACTTACGTTTGAACGGTTTGTCCGCCCCTTGACATTTTGCTCCGAGATTGATTGGAAACAAGACAAAATTTTCCAAACAGAAAAGTACTCATCCGGGCGAAACTTCGCGCTCGTGTGTACAACTGTTAGAAAATACACAAATCATCGGGGTGTTTGCAGGTAAGACAATGAAATGATGCCAAAACCAACCAGTTAAAAAAAGGAATTGTGCTTTCCCGGAATATTATTAGAAAAAATTAAACTTCCATGAAAATAAAAATGTTTCGGGTGCAGAACGCCTGGGTTTGTGATATGATGAAGTGTGAGTTTTTTGACGAAGGGGAGAATGACGTTGACTGAAATAGATGTAATCATACCGGTGTATAAGCCGGGAAAAGAATTCCTGACCCTACTGGAAAAACTGCACCAGCAGACCATTCCGGTAAATAAGATTATTCTTTTCAATACAGAGCAGAAATACTGGGAATCCATGATGGATCGGAATCCACGCAGAAAGTATTATGAAAACGTGCAGGTTTATCATATTTCGAAAAGGGAATTTGACCACGGAAGAACCAGAAGGGACGCAGTAAAGAAATCCAAAGCCCCTATCTTTG
>JBJENT010000194.1:3774-9341 GCA_051880335.1 Lachnospiraceae bacterium | reverse complement strand
GCCAATTTTAATTCCAGTCTTTCCTGTCTGCTCTATCATTTCTATTACTCCATTTACATGATCTTCATCCGGATGAGACAAAAAGACAGCTTCCAACCGGATTATTCCCCGGCTTTTCAAAAAAGGAATGATCTGATATTGACCGACTTTGTTTTTACTGGTTGAACCGCCATCCATCATATAGCAATTTCCATTCTCATTTACGATTACGATTCCATCTCCCTGCCCCACATCCAGAAACGACACTGACAATCCTGTCACATTTTTATGACACAAAACCAAAATGGCGCACAATAGCGCTGTTTTTTGTAATAAAGCCGGTATTTGTATACTCTTTCTTTGATAATAGAAATACAGAAGAACCCCTAACATAGAATAATAAAGAACCATTTGCCAGACTTCCGGTTTTCCAATGTTCAAAATACCAAAAGGGAAACGTATCGTCATATTACAGCACCAGTCGAATAGTTTTAAGATTGCTTTTGCCGGAATGACCATATAAGTCAAAATCGGCAGGATAGATACTTTTGGGAAAAAAATAAACAGGATACTGATTAGAATTGCTGCCAGACCATCCACCATCAGGACTCCCATTAACGGAATCACAAACAGATTGAGAAGGAAAGAATATATTGGAATCGAGTAATAGAAATATAATAAAATAGGCAGGGTAAATACCATCATTCCCACACCAAATATGATATTGGATTTTATTATGCTTATTCTTTCTGATACTTTATGAATAATCTCTTTTGAGTCCTTTTCTTTTTGGAACTTTTCTTTATGAATATTTCTTTTTTGAATATTTTCTTTTTGAATATTTCTTCGTGGAATATTCTGCACCTTCCACAAGCTTTGAAACCAGGGTACTACCAGTCCGATTGCCACAACTGCTCCAAAGGACAGTAGAAATCCACTGTGCTTTATATAAAGGGGTTGCTGAAGCAAAATCCATATTCCTATCAGCGATAGTGCGGTAAGCATGTCATAGGTTCTGCCGAATACTCCGGCCAAAACATGAATAACAAACATAAAAACCGCACGAAGACAGGAAATCCCCATTCCGGTCATCACTCCATATCCTGTCATGAACAGAATGCATACCGGCGCAGCCATCCAGATCGGCACCAGACATTTTCGCATGCCATTATAAATCCCCATTCCAAGAATCGAAATATGTAATCCCGAAATGGCCAGAATATGAATAATTCCTCCCAGCTGATATAACTGTTTGATATCTGCATCTAAGGTGCTCTTTTCTCCTAAAAGCATGGCATGCATGATACCTGCCGACTCGTCCTGAAAAAGGAGGTCTATCACAACTCCCAGTTCACATTTAAATTGATATATATTTTCTAATATTTTCGAATAATCATTGGAAACTGCCAGAATCTTGGCATCCTGAATTTTATAAGAAATGTCTAAAATCTGATAATACTCTTTTAAATTGAATTCTCCCGGATTTGTTGCCTCCGGAAAACCTGCCAGCTTTCCGCTTACCAAAATCCGCTGCCCCATGAAGGGCTCCTGTTCGGTACTGGCCAAATAGCACATCACTTTGTTTTCCGGCTCCGTGCTGCTTAAATAGCACATCACCTTACTTTCTGTTCTCTCTGCATACGCTTTGTCTTCACCTGTTTTCTCTGCACCCCTCAAATGATCTAAATAGACTACACAGATTTTCTTTTCATACACCTGTTTGTGTTCCTTCTGGCAGACTGTTCCTGTCAGGGATATCTGTTGGTCTTCCATCTGATTAATCACAGATGTTCTCTCCTGACCATCTATCTGATCTGTCACAGATGTTCTCTCCTGACCTTCCATCCGATCTGTCAAAGCCGATATCTCCGGCCCTTCCATCTGATCTGTCACAGGTATCTTCTTTGAGGGAAACAGGAAAAGGAAAAGTATGTAGAAAGCGGCCGCCCAGAAAAGCGGCCGGCGAATCTCCGGGCATAGATGTTTTCTATTTCCCATAACACAACCTTTCTATTTTCCCATACAATATTTCTTTCATTTCATTATTTCTTTTTTATTTTCAATATTACATTACTTTTCTATTCTTCCATGATATCCAGATTTCTTTCAAACACCGTGGTGAGATTTACACTCTCACGGAACATCATATTGCTCTCACCATCTATGGAAATCTGTACTTTGTTTACATTTGGCAGCTCTGCCAGAGAATTGGCAATGGAATACAGGGTTACATCTGTAGTCACGTTATAAATCTGGGTAAGAAAAGCCTCACTCAAATTGACATAGCATACACCATCTTTTACCGTTACGCCCTGCACCACAGTCTCCGGATTAATCGTCGGATAGGCTTCCGGCTCTTCTCCCTCCGGAGTCACCGGTCCTTTGACTAATTCGTCCATAACCAGTTTTTCCATGGAAATATTACTGTTATACATCACTTTTCTGTTTACGATGACCAGTTTATCTCCTTCTTCATTGGCAAAATACAAATGAAGCTGTGCCTGTTCATAGGCGTTGATTTCTGTTCCCGCATTATCAATAAATGACTCTGCTGTCATGGTTCCTACCGGAAGTCCTGCACTATCCGTAAGCGGCATTTCAAGTACAGAGAAAGAAACTGTACGGATTCCGCATAATTGTGACAGTGTCCGGACAATCGCTGCACGACCAAGAATTTCCTGAATCTTATCCTGTTTATAGTATAGCTCACTGAAATCCAGCGTCAGCTGGCCATCCTCCAATGTATAATTTAACAGCACCACATTTCCACTGATGGGTGGAACATACTCCGGCTTCTCTGCAACATTGGACAGAATATAAATAAGTTCTCTGACTAAGGCCTTTGTATTTTCTTCCGTATTTTCAAGCTGAGATTCATAATCGACTCTGAGAACTTTTGTATTTTCTTTATTCAGATAATAAACATCGTACTCATAGAGCGGAACATCATCTTTGCCCGAGCCGCAGGAAGTCAAAGTCACGCATGCAAATATGCACGCAAAAACAAATGCAAAAGCAAACCCGAAAGTATGCCCGAAAGTATACCTAAAAGCACGCCTGAAGGTATGCCCGAAAGCATGCCCAAAAACATGCCCAAAAGCACGCCAGGCATTATGGAGACCCTGACGCAAATATGAAATTGTCTTTCTGATTATCTTTCTCATAAAAAGACCTTTCTTGTACAAATCCTCTTTGGCCACACACTCTCTGACCGCGTCCACTTTCACAGAATCCACTTCCAATAGCCTTATCCGCGTTACGCAATATAGGTCAGCGGAATCCTGACAATAAAAGTAGTTCCTTCTCCGGGCACGCTGCTCACCTGAATAGAACCTCTGTGCATCAGAATCGCACTTCGGGTAATCGCAAGACCCAGACCGGTACCTCCGATTTCTCTGGAATGTGACTTGTCCACACGGTAAAATCTTTCATAAATATGTTCCTGCGCATCTTCCGGTATTCCGATTCCGGAATCGCTGACAGTAAGTGTAAAGAACTGATGATCCGCATCCAGCACCACTTTTACCCATCCATGTTCTTTGTTATATTTGATTGCATTCTCTACCAGGTTCGTAATAACGGAAGACAATTTTACTTCATCCACCGTGGCAATAACCTGTCTGTTGCTCTCAAACGTTACCTCAATATCTCTTTTCCGCGCAATTGCTCTCAGTCGCTTCAGAACAAGCTCTGTCAGATCGTTCATATTCACTTCTGTAATATTCATATCCGAAACAGTCTTGTCCATCTTAACCAGAGAAAGCAGATCGGTAATGATCCGGTTTTCACGGTCGATTTCCGCCGCAATATCTTCCATAAATTCACGATAAAGCTCCACCGGTGCATCTTCCTGAGCCAGCAGGGAATCTGCCAGTACCTTGACCGAAGTAATGGGCGTCTTCAACTCATGTGATACATTGGATACAAATTCCTGTCTGGTGTCATCCAATACCTTCATACGCCCCAGAAGCTGATTAAAAGCATCGATAATATGCACAGTCTCTACATAATCGGGAACCTGTATCGCCTCATAGGAATAGCCGCCTTTTACCTCATTGATTGCCGCAGTAACTTTATTCAGTGGCTTTACCAGAAATCCAGCCAGGAAAAATGCCAGCCCTATAATAACAACCATCATGATCAGCTGAAGCACTGTGGCTTTCGAATTCAAAATATCCATTGTCTTCTGAATCGTATCACAGGATACACTGATCAGCATGGCACCACGATATTCTTCCTTGGGTTCCCCAGATGTCTCTTCACCCTCTTCTGTGCTTTCCACCATTTCGGATATAGGAATCGTCATCTCGATATAGCCATGATCTGCATCATAATTAGACATGCTCTCTCCTTTAAAGCATTTTACTACTTCTTCGGAAATGATTGTCTTACCTTCACTTATCCCATATGTATCTTTTACAATTTTCAGATTGTCCCCAATGATCAACACACGTCCATCATACAGATTGGATAGCTGTTCCAGTTCTGCGTTGATTACGGGGGAAGATGTGTCCTGCAAATAATTATAGGTTATAAGATGATTCGCCAGAATCTTGAGCTGTGTCTGTACCTCAGAAGTCCTTACAGAAACAGCTCGGGTCTCATAGTTTTGTACGATACCATATTTCAGTACAATCGTCGGAATCAGTCCAACTACTATGAGCAATACAAAAATATTGAACTTCAAGCTCCTCAATGATTTGATTTTAGATTTCAGGTCTTCCCATCTATATATCATATTTGTTTCACTTTGCTTTTTCTCACTTTGCTCTTTCTCCGGGCACTGTCAGCCATAATTTATACTGCTTTAAAATAGTACCCCACACCCCATTTGGTATGCACATACTTTGGCTCACTTGGATTGGTCTCAATTTTTTCACGAAGTCTGCGGACATGCACATCCACTGTACGAACATCTCCCGGATAATCTTCTCCCCAGACACATTTCAGCAGTTTTTCCCTGCTGTATACTTTATTTGGATTCATGATAAGAAGTTCAAGCACTTCAAACTCTTTTGCAGTCAGATTAATTTCTTTTCCTGCAATATAAACTCTCCTGTCATCTGTATGAAGCTGCATATCACCATTTTCAATAACAGCCTTTTTCGCCTCTTTATCTTCCTTAGGGGAAGTACGACGTATAATGGCTTTGATTCGCGCCTTCACTTCCAGAATATTGAATGGCTTGGTAATATAGTCATCTGCACCATATTCCAGTCCCAGGATTTTGTCCATATCATCCCCTTTGGCGGTCAGCATGACAACCGGCACATTGGAAAATTCACGAATCTGCTGACATACCTCAAATCCCGTCAGTTTTGGCAGCATAACATCCAAAAGAATAATATCATAAGTATTTGCCTTCACAAGCTCCAGTGCTTCTTCTCCATCGTAAGCACAATCTACTTCCATACCATCCTGTTCCAGACTGAACCGGATTCCCTTTACGATCAGTTTCTCATCATCTACTACCAAAACTCTCTTTGCCATTCTTCCACCTATATTTACTGCTTTCCTGTTATCGATACGTTTTTCTACTCCACCGTTATCAGATCAGCTATTTTTCCATACATGCCTTCTTTGATACC
>JBJENT010000194.1:0-3674 GCA_051880335.1 Lachnospiraceae bacterium | reverse complement strand
TCTACTCCACCGTTATCAGATCAGCTATTTTTCCATACATGCCTTCTTTGATACCTGTTACATTCATAATATCTTCTTTTTGCAGAAAAGGCCCCTTTTCTTCCCGGTATGCAATAATGCTTTCTGCCCTGCTTTCACCGATTCCGGGCAGAGAACACAATGCCCCCACGTCTGCTGTGTTGATATTGATCAGACCACTTTCTGCCGAGGTTCCGATGCTCATACTTCCATCGGGAGCAATCAGTAAACCTTCCTGCTTTGCTTCACGTACCTGGGTATATGTAGGGATTTCCAATCGGTCACCATCACTTAAAATACTGGCCAGATTCAAATAATCCACGCAGGCATCCTCCCGAAAACCACCTGCTGCCTCCACTGCCTCATAAAAGCGGCATCCAGCCGGGAGTTCATAAACATCCTGCTCTTTTACTGCACCACATACGTGTACAAAAATAGTTGCTGATTCTGTTACCTTATCATCCTGCATCGTCTGACTGCCGGTTTCGTCTGTGCCCACCGTCTGCTCCGCCTCCGAAGCCACATATTCAGGAGAATCTGCATCTTCTCCCAGGGATGTCAAAAGCTCCTTCGTGGCATCACTTCCACATCCGGCAAGCAATACGCAAACCAGCAACATCAGTACATATTTCCATAAATTTTTTCCAAAACAATTTGTATTATTTTTCATTGCATTCTCCTTTTCCTGCGGAAAAGAAGCCCTTCTATGCAATACACAATTATTTTATTCTATCGGTGTTTTTTTTACAAGGTATTAGAGCCCTAAAATTTTTTATAATTCTTTACAAATCTTTCCAGCCCACTTTTTATTTATTCTGAAACAGAACCAGCCCCACAATCGCAATTCCAGCACCCAGCACCTTGTTCCAGGAAAGGGGCTGCTTTTCCACTCCAAAAAGTCCCAGCAGTTCAATAAGATAGGCCACGATGATCTGGGCCACTACAATAAAAAGGACTGCATAGGCAGGCCCCATTCTTTCCATGCTCTGGATAACAGTCCAGGTAATGGCTGCCCCGAACACACCGCCCAGCAGCATATATTTTGGCTGCACCTGCAGGATCTGCCCAAAAGAATTTCTCTCAAAAAGAAACCATATAAGAAGACATACCAGAAATGCGGTGAACTGCACAAAGGTATTTGCTGTCCATATTCCTGTTTTTTCAGTTACTTTTGAATTAAAGACTCCCTGGATACTCATAAGTGCTCCAGAAACAATTGCAATGATGACTCCCATATTTCCCCCTTTTTGCACTCACATGATACACGAATTGCTTCGTTACTTCGTTGCTTCGTTGCTCCGCAACTCCCACAATTCTATATCATAAATATATTCCCATTTTCCCTGTTTTTATTCTGAAATAAGGCAGAATCCCACAAACTCTCTTTACTTATTTCCCATAAAAAATACCGATGCCGGAACTATGTTTTTCATAGTCACCTGACATCGGTATCCTGTTAATCCATATCCGATTACTCTATATCCTGCTGCTCCGATTCTTCGATATATTCCTCTTCGATCACTTCTTCCACCGGTACATCGATATATTCTTCCTCGTAAGGTTCACCTGTCACCTGTGTCATAAATTCTTCTGACAAGGCTTTCAGGGTGTCATTTACATCTGCTCCTTCCCAGATATCCGTAAATGCAATCTCCAGTTTAATCCAGAAGTTTCCTGCTTCCATCATCTTCGGCATGGGCACGGAATCCTCATATTCTGCAAAGAACACTTCTGCGCCATCCACTTCGGTATTGGCATATCGGTAAGACGGAAGTTTTCCGGTTCTGGAGTATATATTGTCCGCATACTCTGTGGTGAGGAATTTAGCGAACTGATTTGCTTTCTTTTTCTGTTCCGAGAAACCGTTGACCGCTACCACTGTGGTAATGGATCTGGATCGGCTCTTTAAAGTATCATTGAGTTCCGGCATCTCACGCAGCCCATACTCGTACTGCAGGGTTCCATCTGCTTTTGCAGCTTCCAGTTTTCCAAGAATATCGGTACCGGCTACCGTAAACACAATCTTTCCATCGATGAAATCCTGGATCACACTGTCATAGCTTACATCCTTTGTCTCAATGAAAAAGAACTGATTCAGTTTCTGAAATACATTCAGACACTGTATGGTCTCCAGGTTATAAATATCAATTAACTCTTCCCGGTCGCCGGCATCTCCACCTACAGACATATAGTTTCCGGCAAAATTGTAATTGTATAAAATATCCGATACATCCCAGCGGAAAACACCTTCCACCTGTTCCGGCGCATCATATTCATCTGCAAACAATTCCAGCTGTTCAATGGTCGCCGGAAGACTCTCTTCCATTCTCCCGCGAATTTCCTCCTCGGAAAAGACTTTCTCTTCTTCCTGCCCCTGGGACTCTTCTTCTACATTTCCTGCCTCAGCCTGGGCCTGTGACGCTTCTGCCACTTCCTGATCCAGCTCAGACTGCAAATGCTTTTCTGCATCCTGCATTAAATAGGTATCATTATAAAGCAGCACACTGGTCTCATAATAAAATGGATAAGCCACCAGTTTATCATGATACGTCACCGCATTTTCTGCTCCGGCACCAAAATTTTCTTCATTGACGATTCCACCATCTTCTATGACCGAAGCAAGTCCCGACAAATATGCCTTTTCCAGACAGTCATTGGTTACCAGGAACAAATCCGGAACCGCCTGATCTTCTTCCAGAGATGCCTGATATACCGCCTCCAGGAATTCCTGACTGGAAGCAAGCACCGGCTCTATTCTGACATCATATTTTTCATAAAAGGCAACTGCTGCCCCTTCAATATAGTCAGTCAGGCTTTCATCCGTATACCAAAACTGAAGGGTATCTTTTTTTCGAGATAAAAATGATTCCTGCTCTTCTCTCTCCCTTTGTTCGGTTAACTGCATACCGCTTTTTCCAACATAAAATACTCCTGCCATCATACAGCAGATCAAAATGATCGCATAAAGTCTTTTATTAAAACCCACGTAATTTCTCCTTCCATCTGATCTATACCGATTCAATCCATCAGATCTATCCTGATGCCATATCTGAACTTTGCTAACACCATATCTGATCTATACTGGCACCATATCAAATCTATACCGACTGCATTGCCTGATCCAGTTTTGAAATCATCTCATCCACATGCTCTTTTGTGATGATCAGCGGTGGCACAAAACGAATGATATTGGCCCCTGCATTGATCAGAACCAGACCATTTTCCAGACAATTTGCAATGATTGGAGCTACCGGAATATCACATACCAGCCCCTGCATCAGGCCTTTCCCTCTTCTGGTCATTACAAAAGGATACTTTTCTTTCAACTGATCCAGTTTTTCTTCCAGATAAGGGGTAATCTCATTTACATGATCTACAATCTTGTCTTCTTCCATCAGATCCAGCACCTTGGAAACCGCAGCACATGCCAGAGGATTGCCTCCGTATGTGGTTCCGTGGTCTCCCGGAACCAGAGAGTGGGCCGCTACTTTTTCTGTCATCAGAAAAGCTCCCACCGGCACGCCGCAGCCAATAGCCTTAGCACATGTCATAATATCCGGTTTTACCCCATAGTGTTGCCATGCAAACATGGCGCCGGTACGTCCCATACCGCACTGGATTTCATCCAGAATGAGTAAAATATCTTTTTCATCACA
>JBJENT010000193.1:0-9388 GCA_051880335.1 Lachnospiraceae bacterium | reverse complement strand
TTATATCCTTTTGTATCTGCCAGTGCACCGCATATCGGTCCCGCAAGAACAATGATCAATGTGACAATCGAAGCCACATACCCCCAATAAGCCAAATATTCCACATCACTCAGTCCTGCATTTCCTGCAAGGTAATTAAAATAGATTGGTATGATTGTAGCAATCAGTAGTACAAAAGCAGAATTCCCTACATCATACAGCACCCAGTCTCTTTCTTCTTTTGTCAGTTTAAACTTCATCTTTCTTTTCTTTCCTTTTCTATCAACTGTGAGCCAAAGTTATAATCATATATCGGATTCAGCTTCCCTTTTCCGTCAAGATAATCCTGATATTCCGGAATCAGCTGAATCGCCAGTTCCTTTGCTTTTGTATAAAGAATCCCCAGTTTTTCCGTACTGTCCTCGCACTGAGGATTTTTTTCAAAATTCACCATCAACCCGTGCAGTTTTTCATAACAGCCCGCCAATCTCATCAACGTACCTATCACAAATCTCTTACTTTTGGAAGGTGCAAGCAGAATATTATGGCACGTGATCATTCCATCCAATGCCATTTTTACATGTGCACTGTCTACTCCATCAAAAAATGCCTGTATGATTTCAGCATTTTCCATGGAAGGAACAATATGATCCGTAAGTTTTTTCCGAATGGGATCCAGACCATCAGCAACCATCAGCATTCTGTCAAATTCCGTTTCTATTTCAGAATGGCTGAGACCGCTTGCTGCTTCTTTTTCGCCTATGTATCCATGACAAGTCACATCCAGTGCGAAATGACAGATAAAACCATACAGATAAGCCAGGTAAGCTTCCTTCTCTTTTGTTGCATTCACAACTTTGGCTGCAGCCTGGAAAAAATCTTTTCCTGATTTTTCATGCATTTCAGACCCGATTTTCTTCACTTCGTTTTTGATGATCGGATGATAATAAAATAAAATATCCGGTCCGTGGAGTCCAATGGAAAATAATTCCGGATATGTCTCCACAATTTTTTTCTCTTTTTCCCCAAGACAGCTTCTTACTTCCTGTCCCATACGATAATGTGCATATGTTGATGGCATACAAAACTCCTTTCGGCTCCCATACACAATCTTTTCAATACTGGTTCATTTTTCACACAAGAATATTATAGTGAGCGGGTTCTCACAGTGTCAATATAGGCTTACAGGGGTAGGGACTATCTTACGTAATATACATAATCATCTTTTCGTGGAATTGGATCCGCTGCCGGAGATGCTGCATAACCGATGGCGCAATGACCGATACCTTCATAGTTACCCTGAATGCCCAGATCTTCCAGAATCTTTTTACCAAATTGGCTTTCAAATTCTTCTTTGGCTCCATGAATCCAGATACTTCCCAATCCAAGACTTGCTGCAGCATTTACCAGATTTCCCATAACCAGTGAACCATCATATTTATAGGTTGGTCTATCTGTATTTGCCAGAACGATCAAAATCACTGGTGCTCCATAAAACGGGTCCATATCTGCACCCATGGTTCTTGCATTCTCCGCTGAAATCCTATCTCGCAGCTCTTTATTAGTTACTGCAATAATAATCGGACTCTGTTTTCCCATGCCAGTTGGTGCATAAGTTCCAGCTTTGATGATGGCCTGAAGATCTTCTTCAGAAACCATTTTATCCGGGTCAAAATTTCTACAGCTTCTTCTTGTTTCCAGGACTTTTAGTGTTTCATTCATAATGTAACCTCCTAATATTTTACTAAAAAACTGCCTGATAGTATTATACCACCAGACAGTCTTGTAAACGAATCAAATTCGAATGACTCAAGCAAAAACTCACATGATATTAATTTTAAAATGATACCACCAGCTGCATTTTGAATTTTTCTTCTCCATATACTGCATGTGGAATATCCTTTGGCATAATCAGAGTTTCGCCGGCTTCCAGATAGAACACTTCATCAGCAACTGTAAATCTGCCTTTTCCCTCTAATACAGTTACCATAGCGTCACCACCTGCTGCATGAGTAGAGATTTCTTCTCCTTTGTCAAAGGAAAAAATCGTCATGCTTACATACTCATTCTGTACCAAAGTTTTGCTGACTACCTGTCCATCCTGATATGCAACTAAATCCTTTAATTCCAATTTTGTCTGTTTTTCAATGTTTTTGTACATAGTTTTACCTCCTTATATATCACGTTTCCTATAGAATACTGCTTTATTCTTGAAATTCCAAATTGTCATTAATTAATTGAACACCTTTTCTCCAAGATATTTATTCCAAAATCTTCCCATCAATAGAAATCGTTACAACCTGCCATGGAATGAATTTTCCACTTGCCTGAAGTGCTTTCCTGGCTGCCATTTCAAGGCCTCCACAGCAAGGCACTTCCATACGAACGATGGTTGCGGACTGAATATCATTCTGTCTGATAATCTCTGTTAATTTCTCACTGTAATCGATACTGTCTAACTTTGGACATCCAATCAGCGCCACCTTGCCTTTGATAAACTCCTGATGAAAGTTGGCATATGCATAGGCTGTACAATCTGCTGCGATCAACAGTTTTGCACCTTCAAAGTATGGTGCCTGTACAGGTGCCAGTTTAATCTGAACAGGCCAGTTTGTCAGCCGAGAAGTCGCACCTTCATTTTTCTGCTTTTCCTGTTTCGCACGAATCACTGCAGCTTCATCATATGCAGGTGCTTCTCTTTCTTCAAATGTGATGGCTCCTGTGGGACAACCTGGCAGGCAGTCTCCCAATCCATCGCAAAAATGCTCTCTAACCAGCTTTGCCTTTCCGTCAATGATCTCGATTGCACTTTCATGACAAGCTGTGGCACATATGCCACAACCATTACATTTATCTTCATCAATATGAATGATTTTTCTAATCATATTTTTGCTCCTTCCTTACTTTTCCACTTGTTATCATAATCAGATCATACTAGAATAAAAAATACCAGAAAGACTCTTTTTTGAAAAATAGTGGTGATCCGGCAGATTTTATTGGTATTGTTCTGTCTGGTGAAATCCATATCTGCAAAGATGATTTCTATGGCAATCGCAGCATCACTGCGTCTATTGGTGATGGGCAGCTTTTTGCAGAGGCTTTTCCATGTGCTGGCATAGCTGTTCTCCCTGTAGATATTATCGCTGCAACAGATTGTGAAATTTTATATATCAGTAGTAGTTCTATTTTCCATGTCTGCGATGGTCGCTGCGAATTCCATCATATTCTGATTGAAAATCTGCTTGGCATTGTAGCCAGAAAAAACATGTATCTGAATCAAAAGCTGAACTATACATCCAGAGGCACTACTGTCGAAAAACTTCTCGCCTATTTATCTGATCAGGCAGGACAAAATGGCTCCAATGAATTCGTTATCCCTTTTAACCGCCAGCAATTGGCCGACTTCCTGGGCGTAGAAAGAAGCGCCATGTCTGCAGAAATCAGCAAGCTTGTAAAGCTTGGTATATTGGAGACAAAAAGAAGTTACTTCAAATTACATCAAATCTAGCTCTGGATGTTCCTTAACTTCTTTGACCCAATTCACGCAGTTTATTTCGAAATCACAAAATTCTTCCCTGGTCATAACCTGTGCGTTCTCTTCAAAGAAGGAAACCATCTCTTCCATCTCTTCCTTGTCTTTTTCGCCCAAATTGAGCTTTCTATCCTTTTCATATAGCTTCAAAGCTCTTCGGAAATCTCCAATGCCATAGTCATCATCCTGTCCATATTCATAACCATATTTCAAGGTATATCCATCTTTCAAAGTCCCGGTATAACTGATATACAACCAACCATACATACCTTCGCAGTCAAAAAGACCACTTCGCATATCCTTCTCTTCTGTACTGTCGAAAGCATATTTCAGATCATTCCCACCACAATCAATGGCACCATAATCAAAATAGACATCAAATGCAGTATTTAACTCATTCCAGCCACTGTATGGATTCTGCCACTGTCTTCCATCAAAATCACCCTTATCACAGTTATGAAAAAAGAACTGCATAGCATTATAGGCATGCAGCAGCATACCATATACACCTGGATATTTATAGGATTTAGAAACGACGCCCCGCATTTGATTTATTTCTCCACGTCGTCCTTCTACCTCATAGTCATAGTAAAATGCAATTTTTCCCCAATCACTCATACCTTTTCCTCCTGTTTTCAATCTGCTGAATCTAATTCCTCAAGAGCATCCATATATCCGTCCATCCAGGCAGATATTTCCTCACAACCAAAATCAGCTTCTGCTATTTCACTTACAAACCACATTCAACTATTCTCGCTTTTCCTATTATTCTACTCTTATCTTATGTTATAATGTGTTCAAAGAAAAAACAAGCGACTCTGAATCAGGCATTTGTTTTTCCTGCGCCATTAACGAGAAAGGCACTCACCTATGAAAACCATCAAAAAAACCATATCCGCCCTGGCTGTTATCACAGTTATGCTTACCATAATCCTCTTTTGCCTGGCAAATGCAGATACCACATCCATGCTGAATTCTCCCCAAACTGTAGAAGCAGCAGCTGAAACAGCAGAAATGGTGGCTGATGCCGGTGCGCAGGCTAACATAGACACCCTATCCACAATAGAGGCGGCATCTGTAGAGGAAGAACATCTAGTCGAGCCTGAAGAAGAGGTCTTCCGGGAATATGACATTTCTTTAATGGCTGTTGGTGACAATCTCATGCATATGGGCGTGGTTCGCAGCGGGGAACAACCGGATGGAAGTCGCGACTACACCTTTTTATATCAGAACATTTCCGATTTTCTGGAAAAAGCTGATATCAAAATCATAAATCAGGAAACGATTCTGGCTGGAAATGAACGTGGTTTTTCCGGATTTCCGGCATTCAACTCTCCTACCGAAGTGGGGGATGCTATTGCAAAATCCGGATTTAACGTGGTGCTTCATGCCTCCAATCACTCTGCTGACCAAGGCAAAGATGGCCTCATTTCCTGTGCGAATTTCTGGAGTGAAAATTATCCGGACATTTTAGTATCCGGCATTTATGCAGATGCAGAAACAGCAGGAGAAATACCCCTGCTGAATATCGGCGACATCACCTTTGCCATTTTGAATTATACCTATGGTCCAAATATGGAAGTTCTTCCAAAATCATTGGAAGGCCACTTAAATATTCTATGTAATTATAATCCGGATAGCTATCAACTGGACTTTACCACCTTAAATCCTCAGGTGATTACAGATATTCAAAAGGCAGAAAAGCTGGCTGATATAGTCATCGTCTGCCCTCATTGGGGCACAGAATATACCCCCAAACCTTCCAGCTATCAGAAAGAATTTGCGCAGCAGATGACAGAAGCCGGAGCCGACGTTATCATCGGAACACATCCTCATGTCACTCAGCCTATCGAATGGGTTACTTCAGAAAATGGCAACCGCTGTCTTTGCTATTATTCTCTGGGAAATTATGTTTCCACTCAAAAAGGCGGACTCTCCATGCTGGAAGCAATGGCCTGGATCACCTTCCATGTAAGGGAAGAAGATATTACCATCGACCAGGAAACTACAGGGGTTGTCCCTCTGGTTTGCCAATATACCAGTGGGCCTGTTCGAATTGAGAACATCTACCTCCTGGAAAACTACACCCCTGAACTGGCGGCCTCCCATGGCATCCATGCTTACGGAGGTGTTAATCTTACGTTAGAAGATTTACAGGGCTGGAGTCATGATATCTTAGGGGATTTTGTACTTCCCACGGATACAATTTTTAAGGAAGAAAATACACAATAATGCTTTCAAAAAAGGGAATCCCATTCAGGATTCCCTTTCTTAATTCTAACTTTCTAGTCGATCACACTCTTAATACCAACAATCGGGCTATAGTCCGCTGCGCTGATGATAACACCTTTTCTGGAATTGGCTTCATGAACGATCTGTCCATTTCCAATATAAAGGCCCACGTGTGTACAGCTTTTTCCGCCATTAGAACTATAGCAGATAATATCTCCGGGCTGTATTTGTGAGTAATCAATACTTCTTCCGGCGCTTTGCAGCTGCCCGGTCGGCGTCCGGCTGATGGAATAACCAAAATCTCTATAGATGAAGCAGGTAAATCCGGAACAGTCCGTTCCAGTTATCAGGCTGGAGCCACCGTGAATGTAACGATTCCCTAAGAATTGTAACCCATAATCTACCACTGCCTGGCGAAGCTCCCCATTGGAAGAATAGGTGGAGGCCGGAAATTCTATTTTGGTAAGCACCTCCGGTGCATCTGCTTCCTGCTGCTGTGTACGCTCCATCAAGGCCTGCGCTGCAGCAAGTTCAGCTGCCTCCTCCTCTATTGTTTTTGCGTACACAAATTCTTCCGCAATGGTAGTATACTCTGCTGCCACATAACCATCTTTTCCATCAGCATACTCTACTTTTAACCATTCTCCCTGATTCTCAAGGAGTTTCACCTTTTCACCATTATCCAGATAACCAATACGTTTTGCATCTGTAGAAGGTTCCTGCCGCACGTTCAAACGATCTGCCTGTACGCTTGCATACCTGGTTACATAATGGTCGATCACTTCCGATGCTTCTTCTCCGTATATGAAAAATTCTGACTTGATATAGCCTTCCACACTGCCGGATACCACCTGAAACCAATCGTTTTGTTCTCCGGCAGTTGCTAAAATCTGTGCCACAGCGCCATCATATATTTTGCCCACAATTTCACTGTCTGTATTTGGCTCTTTTCGGACATTCACATAATTTGTCACATCGGCAATGGCCAGATTGGCGTATTCACTTTCCTCGTCATCATCCGTCTCACTGTCTTCCTGATTGTTTTCCGATGCCTGGGGATCGATGCCAGCCTCTTCTGCAGTCACTTCTGCATCATCCAATTCATTGTCCAGAGTCGCCGCTGCCATGCCATCACCGCCTGCCTGAGCTGTATTACCTGTATCTCCTGCTGTATCGGTCTCTCCTGCTGCACCGGCCTCTCCGATTTGATACGCGTCATCTGCCTTACCTGCATTTCCTGTTTTATCTGCATGAACTGCGTACAGACACATCCATATAGCCAAACAACAGACAATGACTGCACTCCCTATCCTTTTTTCATAGCCTTTTTCCAAGACCTTTTCCTTTATCTTTTGAACATACATGCTTTTTTTATCCTTCCATACTCTCCGGTATACTCTCCTAATCAGCAGAGCAATCAGAGGGGTTCATTGAAAGATGTTTTAAAAATTGCTGTGCTGTTAAAGACTCCTTTGTCATTATTTAGCCCCGTAGAATAATCATTTACAAACAAGCCCTTTTGGCAATTCATATCATCAAAAGACTTCTTTGTTTTTTCCAGTTCCATGGTATCTGCATAGAAATCCATATCAGATTTTTGTTTTTTCTGTTCTTCTTTTTCCATCGTTTTTCCTTCCGGTAAAATATACTTTTTTCTTCCTCAAAATATACATTTTTCTTCCGCTAAAAATGCATTTTCCCCCGGTAAATACTCCTTGACATCAATTTTTGTATATTTTACACTTAATTTATCTTGTAGTAAAGGAAGGAATATATTTTCGGATGAAAGATGGAAACACTAACGACAAACTGACAATAATAGAGATTATTCTTCTAATCATTGTGTCTCTATGTTATTTGGGAACGCTTTATTTTCTGGTGACGGATAATCGCCCGGTTATGATTCTGTTCTTTGTTTTACACAGCTGTCTTTGCATTGTCCTATTACTTATCATTCATGAGAAAATGGTCAGACAGGCACTGCTGCAGGCAGATTATTCTTCTCCTGCGTTTGAGGAAGAGAAACAGGAACTTGAAAAGTACAGTAGCGAAGTTACTTCTCTGAAAAAGGAGAGGGAAGCCCTTCTGGTTGAAAAGGAACAGCTGACAGCTCAGTGTTCTACGTCTCAGGCACGGGTTGCTGAATTGGAAGCTTCTCTTGCAGAAGCACAGAATTCTCCGTTGGATGGGCAGAAAAATTCCGGCTTGAATCACTTGCTACCACCGGAAGAAACCCCAACCGACTTGAACATGATTGACTGTGCAAACAAAGCCATTGAAGAAATGAGTCCTTACAGCAGTAAGGCCGGCATTAAGCTTCAGCTTTCCAATGCCAGTGATTCTTTGATGGTTCGGGCTGATGCTGCATATATTCGTATTTTGTTCCGCAATATCATTGACAACTCCATTAAATATATGAAACGTAACGGTAGTCTGGTGATTACGATTTCCAATATTGGCGACGATCTGTTCATTGTATGTAAAGATAATGGGGAAGGTCTTCCCACAGATGAAACAAATCACATCTTTGAACTCAACTATCAGGGTTCCAATCGTATCAGCGGTAATGGTCTTGGCCTGACACAGGCAAAAGCTATCGTAGAGTACTATGGTGGTACAATTTATGCCAAGAGTGAATACGGAAAAGGAATGGGCATTTACATTCAGTTGCCCATGACGATGAAGAGTTTGTAGTTTGAAGTCGCCTATGACGATATGAAGAGCTTGTAATTTGAAGTCGCCTATGACGATGAAGAGTTGGAATATGGAGAAATGATGATGAATCGAAAAAACGCTTTTACAATAATGCTGTTTCTTTGGATTATTCTGGGTATCGGTGCTTCTGTCATGGTTTTCTGTTCAAAGCCTCAGGAAGAAGTAACGGCCATGGCGGAACAGCCGGAGGTAAAGCCTGTAGCTGAAGAAAAGGAGCCTACACCTCAGATGCCGGAACCTGAAATAGCAGAAGCTCCGGAAGATATTCCGGAAGTATCAAAACCTGAAGAACCTCAATATACATTTACTGTGGTGGAAATCTCCGGAAGACTTCGTATCCGCAAGGAACCATCCACGGATGCCGAAATTTTGGATTATATGAGAGCAGGAGAATCTGGTGAAGTCATCCGTATCGATGAAGAATGGGTACTGTTAAAGCATGGAGAAACGGAAGGATACTCTTTCAGAAAGTATCTTTCTCTGGAAGAAATTCCGCAGGAACAATAAGATATTGTAATCTATGAAACAGTGAAGCAATAAACGAAGCAAACAATAAGGTAGAGGAATGGACATCAGGTCCACTCTTCTACCTTATTTCATTTCTTTGATCTATCAAATTTGCATTACTACAGTTCTTTAATCTATCAAATTTACATTACTGCATTTCTTTGATCTATCAAATACCCAGTATTTCACTTTTGTAATCCGCCAGGAACAGTTCCTCAAAGAACTTATCTTCCACTTGCTGCTCATAGGATACCAAAAAGGAAAGTTCCAGACTGCAGCGCTGTCTCTTTGCCGCCGGTTTGATGCCCAGCTTTTCAAGCAATTGTAACAGTGCCTCGTTAATGACTGAAAAGTGACAAACCGTCTCCGGTGTACAGACTTTGCTGGTTGTCTGTACAGCAAAGCGAATCATTTCAATGGGTG
>JBJENT010000192.1:0-9403 GCA_051880335.1 Lachnospiraceae bacterium | reverse complement strand
AATGTACAACATATATCGATTCGAAATATACCGATAATAATCCTGATTTTCAAAGGTATATTTCTTGTCCAGAAGCATCTTGGTTCCCATTGCCACAATTTCTTCCGGTGAATAGTCATCAAAAACAAAGGTATTGGGAACTCGTGACTCTAATCCCGGATTTGTTCGCAAAAACTGCTCCATTTCTGTGGTATAGCCAGCGAAAATAATCATAATTTCGTCTCTATGATCTTCCATATATTTCAAAATGGAATTAATAGCTTCCTGACCAAAATTTACGGAAGAGTCTTTTTTATTCAGCACATAAGCTTCATCAATAAATAAGACACCGCCTTTTGCCTTTTCCAAAAGTGCAAAAGTTTTCTCCGCCGTTTGCCCTACATTGGAAGAAACAAGATCCGGCTCCGTGGCTTCAATAAATTTAAACTCGTCTCCTTTAAAGGCGCCTGCTTCCCATAAAATCTCACCGATCATACGGGCTACAGTGGTTTTTCCGGTTCCGGGATTTCCCATGAATACAGAATGAAGGGATATGGGTTCCGGTTCCAGTCCCATTTCCATTCTTTTCTTATTCAAATTAACCATACTGATCATTCGGTCAATTTCTTTCTTTACAGAAGATAAACCAATCAGATTATCCAGTGCCTGTCTGGTATTCTGGCTATCCACACGGGATACTCCCCCACCTGCCGGTACATTCTGTGGGGCAGCTCCTTTTTCCACAATATCATGCATACTGTGACAAACAAAAGTGCTATCCCCGCCCACTTCTATAATGAGATCCTTTACATTACCACCTGTATATTCCAGCATCTGAATCGCGCAAGCGGAATGATCCTCCACCCTGATATTGGGATCAATAACACGATTAAGGCTGATTCTTTCACCATAGACAGCAGAATGGTTCACTACATACACATCTATTTTTCCAGAATTTTCTCCCATCAAATTGATCGCATCTGCAATCAGTATACAGGAATCATCTCTGGACTGTATAATTTCTCTCACAGTACTATCCGTAATCTTTACTTTTGATTGATGAGACTCTATTGAAGTAACATCACAGTGCTCTATTTCCAAATCGGAATGCTCCCTCAGGAGCAGTGCAAAAGCACAGGTTTCCTGTTTGATCGTACTGTTTCTAATAGAAAAATAGCTTTTCCCAATCCCGCACACAGCAGCATACTCTAAATTTTTCGCCATTAAATTTACGTTATCGATTTCACATTGACTTGCGCCACAAACGAAGATGGCAGCATCTTCCTGGTTAAAGTAAATTTTGGAAGCACTCAATTTACATTTGGAATTCTTATCAATTTTAAGCATACACTCACGAATCGTAGAATTGTTAATGACAAGCTCGCAGTTGATAAAAAAAATGGAATTGTAACGATACTCCGAAGCCTGCACACTGAGATCTGTAAAAGTAAACGTACTGCTTTCTCCATATATCAGGGGATAAACCTCCCCTGTAGTCTGACTATTTTCAAGCACAACAGAATGTGCCTCTACTTCAGATTTCCCCTTACAGTTCAACAAATTAGCCTGTTCTTTATTGTTATAAATCCACAAGTTTTCCAAAACAACTTTTGCCTGATTTTTTACAAAAATCATCCCTTTTAAGCACGATGCATAATGTATCGAACCATCCTGATTTTTTTGAATATGTCCTTTAATTGTCATGCTTTTGTCTAAGTTTAATGACCCAATATCTTCCGCATAGTCACTCTTTGTAAACTCAATCACATCCCCACTGGATGCCATTTCGACACACTTTTTCAAGCTAAACATTCCGACTCCGGTGCCAACATAATATATTTTCATTTATATACTACCCCTCTTTTGTTTTTCTCATAAAAGCGTCCTCTTGTTCCTCTATTGACACTCTCCGTCCCATTATAAATGGAGACATTTCTACTGTCCACAGAAATGTCTCCAGTCAATATTCTTTATCCCTTTTAACTAAAATTGTCACCCAAATTTTGGGCAAAATTCAAAATCTTTTCTGCCATTTGAAATGCCCATGATACAAAACATTGTAATTCTCCTATTTTATATTTCTGATCTCCATAGGTTTTTGACCGGTTATCTTTTTAAACACAATGTAGAAATAATTATAGTTTGAAAATCCTACTTTTTCTGACAAATCTACACCTTTTAAATTGGTTTCTTTTAGAAGCTTTTTGGCCTGTTCCACACGATATATATTTAGGTAGTCTGTAAACCCGGTTCCCGTTTCTTTTCGGAAAAGCCTGCCCAAATAGGCTGAGTTAGCTCCATACTCATCTGCCAGAAACTGTAATGACAAATTTATATTATCATAATGTTCCTTAACATATTTCAGCATATCAACTATTATTTTACTATAGCCTGGATTCTGTTTTGCCTGATACATAGCAGATGCATTAGCAAACTGAGTCATCAAAAAGCGCTTCATTTCATGGCGGGATCTGATTTCCGCTATTTTGTGCATAGCAGAATCCTTCTCTTTCATAATCTTAGCCTGATCAGTAGAAAACTGCGTAAGCAAAAACTGATATAGAAAGAAAACCACTTCCATAGCCTTATTTCGTAGTACATAAAAATCTGCGTAGCCAGATTCTTCTCCTGCTTCTCCCAGTATCTGCTCAATATATTCCATTGGATTCTGGTCCATGTTATTTCCGATAATCAGTTTTTCTACCTGTTCAGAACTTACATGCTGCTTTTCCACTTCTCTATTTTTAAAATACTCTCTGATTTCTTCTGCAAATAAAACCATTCCCTCTTCGAAAATATACTTATACCGAAGGGTATCTTTTGCTTCCTGATAAGCTAATGGAAGATTTCGATAAGATTTCACTGCTCTACTGACTGCGAAATACATCTGTGGGAATCCAGCCTCTTGTATCTGTGCTAACAGTTGCTCCAGCTGGGCTTTTAATCCTAATGGCATCTGGCTGGCATCTACATCTGTGAGCACAATTGCCATTGCACCTGCTGTAGAAACAAAAGGAATTCCAAGTTTATTTTCTTCAAGATATTTTTTACAAACCATATAAACATCTTTGATAGAAAAAGAAGCCCTTTCCTGATAATCAAAAATATTATCTAAATCTAATATGGCTACTGCCAGTTCTCCAGTACCAAAACTAAGCTCCAGCAAATCCATCTTTTCATGATATTCCATGGCTGAAATGGAATTGGTTACAATTCGATTCATCAACATACTTTTTGCCATGCTGATACTTTCTTCTTCCACATTCTGTGGTTCTTTTTGCAGTAAATCCTGTCTATCCTCTTTGTTCTCCTGATGATCCATCAACTCTTCTAAAATCTGAATCAGTTCATTCTTTCCTGCTGGCTTTAGCAAATAATCAAAGGCACCGTATTTCATAGCTTTACGTACCAATGAAAAGTCATCATATCCACTAAGCACGACAAATTTAATCCATGGATATTTGTCTTTCACCTGAGCAAGCAGTTCTAATCCATCCATTACAGGCATTTTCATATCTGTAATCACTACATCCGGATGTGTCTGCTCTATTTTTTCCAATGCTTCCTTTCCGTTGGATGCTTCACCGCAGATTTCAATATTATATTCTTCCCATTCCAGTATATGACGAAGCCCCTCTCTAATCTGGTTTTCATCATCTACGATTAGCATTTTTAACATCGTTGTCACCTCGTTTACACAGGCAAATAATTATGCCGACAATCACTTCATAGACAATATTTACATAGGTAATCAGACTGGCAAGAGAATTTTCACTGCAGTTCCCTGATTCTCAATACTTTGGATTTTCAGTCCGTATTCTGCTCCGTACATCAGCTTCAACCGCTGATTTACGTTCTGAATACCAATACTTTCAAATTCATCCTGATTGTTCTCTGATAACCGTTTCCAAAGTTCTTCCAGTTGTTCTTTTGGAATACCTCTACCATTATCATACACCGTTATTTCCAACACAGCGTCCTTCTTTCTGGCATATATTCCTACCAGCTTATTTCCTTCTATTCCGTCTAAAGCATGTTTAATTACATTTTCAATAATGGGCTGTAAAATCAACTTAGGAACCATATAATCCAGGTATTCTTCTTTTACATCGATACTGATGTCAAGCTGTTGATTGTAACGATAAGACTGAAGGGTAAGATAATTTTTCACATATTCCAGTTCTTCTTCTAAAGAAGCAACCTTTTTCCCAGTTTTGCTACTCCAACGGAACATATTTCCGAGAATCGTAATCATTTCCGCTGCATCATCATCCCCAGATAGTAGTGCTTTTGCTTTAATACTTTCCAGGGTATTATATAAAAAGTGGGGATCAATCTGGGTCTGGAGAGCGTTAATCTCCGCATTTTTCCTTTGAATCTCCGAAAGATATACCTGCTCCACATACCGATTAAGCTGTTCACACATTTCATGGAATGCGTTCATGATTCGTCCGATTTCATCCTGACGATCACTCACTTTTGCAGCTGTCAGATTACCCTGCTGTACAGCTTCCATAGACTGAAACAATGCTTTCATCCTTTTTTGGAACAGATAATAAATCACACCTGCAAACACCATGGTAATAATAATCGCACAAATCAAGATACCAATCATTTTGCTTCGAATTTCATAAATCTTTGCAAACATAATACTCTCTGGCAAAATGTATTCCGCGTATATTCCTGATGTCCCCACATTTCTTCTACTTACATAAGTTTCTTCCTGAGTTGTATAATCTGATTCATGAAATGTGTTTCCACAGATATCTGGTGTTTGTGAATAAAGAATCTGATCTTGATTAGATATCACAAACATTAAACCATCACCAGTACTCTCCCCCATAGCCTGGGCATTTTCCACTTCACTAAGGGGAATGTTCATAATGAAAATACCCTTCGCTATCTTTTTGGGGTATAATGTGGCATCATAGATTTTCCCTACAAAGCTAATCACTTTTTCTCTCGGCCTAAGACTATAAATAGAAGGATCCACGCTTTCTATCACATAGTTATCATCGGAAGCTAAAAGCTTCTTAATATATGGCTCATCCAGGAAATCATAACTGGGGACTACTTCATAGGAAGCTTGTCTGGTATAGGAATACACATCCCCCTGCATGGACACTAAAATTGCATCGCTGATGCTTTCATCTGCATAGCTTATGGCAGAGAAAAAAACCTGGATATCAGAAATATTTTTAAAATTATAAGCTTCCTCCCGAGAAGTGGAAATTCTGGTCATGATTTCTGATATCTCACCACTATGAATATAATTTCGAAAGCCATAAAATCGGTTATACTTTTCCTGTACAAAGGTGGTCACGTTCTCTATGCGGTTTTCACCAAGTGACACTTCTTTTTCCCTTAAAATATCAGAAAAACTATTGGTTGTTTTCATTGTCACTACAAAAAGTGATGTAATTAAAACAGCTTCAAAAAGAACTGTTATCTTAAAGAAGCTGCTTAAATTATTGTATTTATCTCGTAATACTTTCAAGGTTTCTACCTCTTACCCATGAATCCTAATCCTCTTTTAACAGCAATGCTACTGTTTCATAGGGCTGCTCCATTTGTACTTCCAAAGCAGTACCATTTATCTGAATCGCATGCTGTTTTGCTTCATAGGTTAATTCTATCTGATAGTTCCCACCTAAGTCTACCCTCAAATGCTGATTTGGTTCGAAACTATGAAGAATCAGGTATGCTTCACCAGTATCTTCCTTCTTTCTGAGAACCCCCTGCCATCCACTGAGTTTACGGTAGCTGGTCTGTGCCGGACCGTAGAAATAAGTCTGTCCATCTTTAATCAAATCATCCAGTTTGCGATAGAATGCAATACCATCCTCTATCATCTTCCACTGGGCATCCGACAGATGAAGAACATCACCGGAAATACACAATACACCTAAGAATGTGTTTGTTAAAGAATAGCAAATACGTTCTAAGCTATCATCCTCACGGATGACACTCCAAACCTGACTCTTCTCCGGACGCATAACACGATGTAGGTTCGCTGCAATAACCGAAATTTCCAGCTGTTCATGGGCATCTGAAAAAGATGCCATATCCGTTGCATCCAGGAAAGATGGCTCCAGTCTATGACCACCGGAAGAGCAAAGTTCAATAACAACTCCCGGAACCTTCTCATGAATCCGCCTAAAGAATGCCTGGGTTGCCAAAATATTTTCATAAAGCCCTAAGCCTAAGCTATCGCTTCCGTCACACCCAATTCCAATGGTCTCATTGTAGTCAATTTTAATATACTCAAATCCGTATTTATTCAAAAGACCGATTACTTTTTCTTCCAGATAATCGCAAGTCCAAGGATCTCTCATGTCCCAGAAATAACGTTCTCCGGAATGAACTAATTTTCCATTTTTCTTTAACAGATGATCTGTCTCCTTAAGCACTCTGGCGAATTTTCCTACTACCTCCAGTTCAAACCAGATTCCAGGTTTCATACCTGCATCACGAATGACTTCTACGGTATAATCAAGACCATGTGGGAATAATTCATCACAAATTTCCCAGTCACCCATATTGTTTTCCCAGCCAAATTCTGCATCTGCATACCAGCCAGCATCAATGACAAAGTAATCAAAACCCTTTCCTTTTAACCGCTGACAGATATCTTCGATCTTTTCTTCTGAAGGGTTCCCCCAGGTAGTACAGAATTCATTAAATACCACAGGAAGTTTTTCTTTTCCACGAAAGATTTCAGTTTTTTTCTGCATCTCTACCAGGTTGCGACAAGCAGCATCAAAATCACCTTTTACTGCAGTCAGATAAGCTACAGGAGTGGTAAAGGACTGGCCGGATGCCAAACATTTTTTCCAATGTCCAAAATCGAAATCTGGCAAACCACCACTAATACATAGTTTTTCATCGCGGCGGAACAACTCTATCTGCCAAGAGGCTCCACATGCAAGCTCTGCTGCCCAAACAACACCCACCTGGGTATCTTCCATTCCTACCACTGGGAAGAATTTTCTAACCGGCATGGAACCAATTTGACCGAATTTTTCCACAGCTACACCATGTCTGGACCAGGATGGTTCTAACTGCAAGTCTTCAATAGAACCTGTTTCCACTCTGCCCTCTGCACTCCATCTGCTTCTTATTCTATGATAGCGAAGTCGGTTTGTCGCTTCGTCCATAGCAAATGGTGTGATATAGGATAGGGAAAAAGAAGACAGCATTTCCAAAGTAATCTCTTCACTTCCCTGATTCTCTACAACCGTATAGGTGGCGACTGCCTGTTTACCTTCTTCATAGCAAAGAACATGTTTTGCCAGAAGACCTGCTGGATTTTTCAGCACAGTGGTAATCTTAATTTTACCCTCTGCTTCCTGAGAAATCTGATCCACATATTCCAAATCCAGAGTGGATTTACAGCTGTGATTGGTATGACCTGCTGCAAATCCTTCTGAGGTAGCATCACCTTCCACTTTTAATTGAATGAGGGAATCTGCATGCATAGACTCACCCAGTACAAACTGATCTTCCATTTCCTTTGGAATCAAAGTAAATTCTACTGATTTTCCACACTGTAGATAAACAGCAATCATTTCTCCTAAAGAATACTTTTTCAGTATCTGTTTCTTATTTCCGTCCACAATCATTCTCCCAATTTCTTTTGATTTTTTCTTATCGTATATAGTCCTATTAACCTTTGATTGCCCCTGCAGTCAAACCAGCGATAAACTGCTTCTGTGCAAAAATATAAGCAATGGTAACAGGTAATGTAGCTAATAATACATATGCAAAAACAGTTCCCCAATCAGATGCATAGGGTCCGATTGCTGTATAAATACCTACCGTAATGGTTTTTACCTGACCAATCAAAAGAGGCGTTAAAAAGTCGTTCCACATAGAAAGACCAATAAAAATCGCAACTGTTGTGGTACATGGTTTTACAAGTGGCATAATTATTTTCACAAAAATAGTAAGACTGCCAGCTCCATCAATAATGGCTGCTTCTTCCAATTCCCTGGAGATTCCTCCGATAAATCCCTGATACATGAAAACAGAGAAGGAAATACTACCGGAAACAAATACCATAATCAGACTTGGTAAATTACCTGTTAGATGTAGTTTGTTAAACATTGTTACAAGTGGTACATACACAATAACGTATGGAACCATCAAGCCAAACAGGAAATATACGTATAAAAATCCAGATAATTTGGTTTTCATTCTGGCAATATAGTAGGCTGCTAATGAGGATACTATGATACAACCGGTTGCACCAAATAGGGTAATCATAATGGAATTTTTATACATTTCAAATACATTGACATTTGGATCATTCAGCACACTAGTGATGTTATCCATAATCGGTGGAAATGGAAGTGAAATCGGTGAACTGGATATTACTTTTGTAGGTTTAAAAACATTAATGATTGTAATGTAGAGTGGCAATGCAAAAAAACATGCAAGCAAAACCAATAAAATCTTTAATGGAAGATTCTTTTTCTCTTCCTTCTTATTTACCACATTTGCCATACTACACCTCCATCTTCTTGCTTACTTTCAGCTGTATAATGGTAATGATTGCTATAATTGCAAATAGGAATACTGCAATGGCAGAAGAATAGCCTAACATATTGTTACCAAAGGCCTGGGTTACAATATTATAAGTAACGGTCTCTGTAGAATAACCTGGTCCACCGTTGGTAATAACCTTTACCACATCATACTGCTTCATTTCTGTCATAATACTCATGATGATACTGATGGTAATTCCCGGAACAATCATTGGAAGCGTCACATAGCGGAATTTCTGCCAGCCTGTTCCGCCATCCATAGTACATGCTTCATACAATTCTTCCGGAACTGTTTGAATAGATGCTAAGTATAATACCATGTGGAAACCAAGGGTTCTCCATATTTCAATCACACAAATACTTTTAATGGCATTTTTTGCATTTCCTACATAATCGGCAATCACACTACTCATTCCCAATGCGTTTAAAATAGTATTTAGAACACCTGTATAGGATAAAATAGATAACCAGATAAAGGAAATAGCTACTGTACTTATAACATATGGAAGAAAGAAAATACTACGAAGTGCATTAATCATCTTTCCTGCCCGATTTAAAAGACATGCTACAAATAAGCCCAGTACATTTACGCTAATGCTGACTGTTAATGTTATTTTTAAAGTTACCATAATAGCGTTCCGCAAACGGGCATCCGATAACATATCTATGTAATTTTTCATACCGACAACATGATACGCCTGTGAAATTCCGTTCCAGTCTGTCAACGACAAATAAAATGCACCTATAATCGGAATAATCATCAAGAATGTATAGATAACAAATGCCGGGAGAACAAATAGTATTGATTTCTTGCGCATAATTCTCTCCTGTTTAAAAATCGGCCTGAAGTACCGCGCCGGTACTCCAGGCCGAGACTT
>JBJENT010000191.1:0-9432 GCA_051880335.1 Lachnospiraceae bacterium | reverse complement strand
TCTTGCGATAGATTTTTTTCTTCTACCTGTGCCGTAAAAATTATTTGCTGCTTTAGCCATTTTACTTTTCTCCTTTCAGTTCCTTTTGGTTAAAATGTTAATACTTCAGGTTTCTGTGCAGCATGTTTGTGCTCAGGTCCTGCATAAACGAAAAGTTTTGTATACATCTGTCTTCCTAAAGGTCCTTTTGGAAGCATGCCTTTTACAGCAAGTTCGATTACTTCTTCCGGTTTCTTAGCTAACTTATCTCTTAAAGTAGCTTCTTTCATACCACCAACATAATCTGAGTGATGATAATAAACTTTCTGATCTAATTTTTTACCTGTAACTTTGATTTTCTCAGCGTTGATAACGATCACATAATCGCCTGTATCAATATGAGGTGTAAAGATTGGTTTGTTTTTACCTCTCAGAACTTTAGCAACTTCAGATGCCAAACGTCCGAGTGTCATATCTGTAGCGTCTACTACATACCATTTTCTATCGATTGTAGCAGGACTAGCCATAAATGTTTTCATCGTGTTACCTCCATAAAATCGTGTAAATCAGTTGACTTTCGTTTTCTCTTCTCCTTTGTGCGGATGTCCGGGCCACACTACAGATACTCCGAAGAACGATGCGCTTCTTAAAGCTCGTGTATATATATCTCAACGTGCAAAAACCGGGGCTTTGGCTTTGCACATGAAATGTCGCCACATTTAGGTATTATATTATAATCATTTCCTATAGTCAAGCAGGAAATACCATATTTTTCGCATAAATCTCAGCTTCTCGATACATTATCTCAAAACTTCCAATGCTTTTTCCAATAATCTATCTGCCATAATATCAAAAACATTTCTGTATCTATTTCTACATATATTCATATTTCATCAGGCACAATCCCTTCGCCGGAGCTGTGGGTCCGGCCGCATTGCGGTCTTTCTGTTTCAGAATATCCGGAATCTGTTCCGGAAGCATCCTTCCGCATCCCACCTCCATCAGGGTTCCTGCCATGATTCGTACCATATTATACAGGAATCCATTTCCCTGAACCTCTATGGTGATCAGTTCGCCTTCTTTTGAAACCTGACACTTATATATGGTCCGTACAGTAGATTCCACTGTTGCTGCCGGAGAACAAAAGCTTTTAAAATCATGCTCTCCCACAAAATATTCTGCTGCCTTCTGCATCTGCGAGACATCCATTTTATGATAGGTAAAATGAGTATACAGTCTCTTGGTCGGATCCGGAAATTCCGCATTCAAAATACGATATGCGTAGGTTTTTCTACTGGCCTGATGTCTCGGATGAAAATCCGGTGCCACCTCTTCAGAGTTTCTTACTCTGATATCCTCCGGCAGTCTCTGGTTTAATGCATAAGAAAATTTTTCTCCCGGAATCGGAGACTCTGTATCAAATACAGCAATATTGCATAATCCATGGACCCCCGCATCGGTTCTGCTTGCTCCGATGACCTGAATATTTTCTCCGGTAAGATTCGTCAGTGCTGCATTCAGCTCGCCTTCAATGGTAGGACCGTTGGGTTGCACCTGCCAGCCACAATATGCAGTTCCATCATAGGCAACGACCAGTTTGACTCTTTTCACAAATGCAGCATTCCTTTCCTTAAATCACATTTCCGGATATCACTACTATTTTCCACTAAGCTGCTCCTTAAGCTGCTCCTTAAGCTGCTCCTTAAGCTACTCCTTAAGCTGCTCCTATTATGGATGTGATTCCAATCAGGGACGCAATCTGTCCCAACGAAATCATACGTCCCAGCACTATGCAGCACACCATATAGAGCGCTAATGTCAAGTAGGCAATGTAATCTCTCTTTTTGTAACAAAGGGGTTTCATTTTGGTTCGGCCATCCCCACCACGATAGCATCTTGCCTCCATCGCCATGGCTAGATCATTGGCTCTACGAAATGCAGAGATAAAAAGGGGAACCAGCAGCGGAACCAGGCTCTTTGCCTTTTGGATCAGTCCTCCGGATTCAAAATCTGCTCCACGGGCCATCTGGGCCTTCATGATCTTATCTGTTTCCTCCAATAAAATAGGAATAAAGCGAAGTGCAATCGACATCATCATCGCCACTTCATGAACCGGTACTTTTAACAGTCTCAATGGTTTTAATCCTTTTTCCATTCCATCGGTCAGATTATTCGGAGTCGTGGTAAGGGTCATAATGGAGGACCCCAGAATCAGAAATGTCAGGCGAACCGCCATTTTTGCTGCAAGTATGATACCTTCTCTGCTGATGGATAATTTCCAGATGGAAAAAACAGCCTCTCCCGGCGTCAGGAACAGGTTAAACACCACCGTAATCATAAGCAGAAATACAATGGCTTTCATTCCTTTTACAATAAATTTGAATGGAACATGAGACAGCTTGATCATGGCAAACAGAAAAAGTGCTGCAATCACGTAGCCTAAAATATTATTTACTAAGAATAAGGAAACAATAAATACCAGGGTAGCCACCAGCTTTACTCTTGGGTCTAATCTGTGAATCACAGAGTCAGTCTGATAATATTGTCCTATTGTTATATCACGTATCATTTATATGATTCCTCTATTTGGAAGCCCAAACTCTTTTAATTTCTTTTGCAGCTTCGGATATGGTTATTACATTGGTATCCACCGGATATCCACGTTTTTTCAGTTCCATCATAATGTAGGTCACCTGCGGTGCTGCAAGTCCCATACTTTCCAATTCTTCCACATGGGAAAACACCTTTTTAGGCTCATCATCAAACATGAGCCGCCCTTTATTCATCACCAGAATCCGATCCACATATTCAGCCACATCATCCATACTATGGGATACTAAAATAATGGTCATTCCGGTTTCTTTTCGAAGCTTTGAAACCAGTCCCAGTATTTCATCCCTTCCTTTTGGATCCAGTCCAGCGGTAGGTTCATCCAAAATCAGCACCTCCGGTTTCATGGCAAGCACGCCTGCTATTGCCACACGCCTTTTCTGCCCACCGGAAAGGTCAAAGGGTGACTGATAAAAATAATCATCTTCCAGTCCCACCTGTTTCAATGCCTGATAGGCACGAAGCTCTACTTCTTTTTTATCCAGTCCCAGGTTTTTGGGTCCGAAACAAACATCAGAAAAAACATCGATTTCGAAAAGCTGATGTTCCGGATACTGAAATACCAGCCCCACCTTGCTACGAAGCTCCTTTTTGCTGAAATCCTCGTCATGAATATCTTTTCCATTATAATAAATATTGCCGGAGGTTGGCTTTATCAATCCATTCAAATGCTGAACCAGCGTGGATTTGCCGGAACCCGTATGTCCGATCAGACCGATAAACTGTCCATCCGGAATCACAAGATTGATATCATCCAGTGCCTTGACCTTCAGCTCGGTTCCGGTTCCATATTCATATGTCACATGATCCAATATCAATGCCATGCTTTTATCCTTTCTGCTCCAGAGCATCTGCCAGTTCTTTTGTGGTCAGAATACCATCCGGCAGCTCAAGACCACTTTTTTTCAGTTCATGTGCCAGCAGTGTTACCTTCGGTACATCCAGACGAAGCTGCTTTAATTTTTCTACCTGTGAAAAGATTTCCCGTGGGGTTCCTTCCATGGCGATTTCGCCGGCATCCATTACAAAAACTTTGTTGGCATATATGATTTCTTCCATATAATGTGTAATCAAAATGACAGTCACACGTTCCACATCATTCAGGGCGCGCACTGCTCTGATCACTTCTTTTCGCCCATTAGGATCCAGCATCGCAGTAGGCTCATCCAGAATAATACATTTTGGATGCATGGCAATCACACCGGCGATAGAAACCCTTTGCTTCTGTCCACCGGAAAGCTTGTTGGGCGAATGCTTGCGATACTCATACATTCCAACTGCTTTCAGACTCTCTTCGACCCTTTCCCAGATTTCCTTGGTCGGTATTCCCATGTTTTCAGGGCCAAATCCCACATCTTCTTCCACTACCTGTCCAATGATCTGGTTATCAGGGTTCTGAAAAACCATGCCGGCTTCCTGTCTGATATCCCACAGCTTGCTGTCATCTGTTGTGTCTTTTCCGTTTACCCAGACAGTACCCTCTGTTGGATACAATATCGCATTAAAATGTTTTGCCAGGGTAGATTTGCCGGAACCATTATGACCCAATATAGCGATAAAATCCCCTTCCTGGATATCCATGGAAACGTCTTTTACAGCGGTCGTGATTCCTTCCACATCTCCCTCTTCATTTCTTCTGATATAATCAAAAACAACATTTTTTGTTTTAATAATTCCCATACTCAGTTACTCCGGATCTATTCTGCCAATCAGGCCAATCACCAGTTTTTGGATACATCGTTTTTTATTGTACTAGATATCACTTTTAATTACAAGATTGGAAAAATGTGATAAACTAATTTAAATTCCTGATAAGCTGATTATTATTTCTAAAAAATATAACATGTGATAAGCCGATTATCTATTTAATAAATTAACGTAACATCTGATAAGCCAATTCTATTCATGAAAGGAACGATTTGTTTTGAAGAAAAGAAACCAAACGATTCTGATACGAAATCTGGGGTTATTGCTTCTCTTTATTATTATCTGTGCTGTTTTGGCACGACATATTCATGGTGGCGAGACCCTTTCTGAATATAGTGAATCTCATTCAAACAGTACCGAGATATCCGATGAGCCCACCGATGTGCATACAGATTCTGATACTTCTGTGGACTCCGGTACTTCTTCGGGCGTCGAGTCTCCAGAGAAATCCGGTATCTATCCGGATACCTCAAACAATCATCCTGAAACGGAAACGGAGGACCTTCCTATGGCAGACCGCATTACTTATCAAAATGGATTCTACTACGAATCTTTAAGCGAATCCATCAAAAACAGAATCACCGGCATTTCCTACCCGGCAGACGATTCAACTGCCCAGATTCATTATGATGATCTGCGTTACGTCAGCGTGCTATACTACAATTTTAATGATAAGGAAAAGGTTGGGGAACTGATCTGTAACAAAGAAATTGCTCAGGATCTGGTGGAAATCTTTTACGAACTTTATGTAAACCATTATCAAATAGAAAAAATAAATTTAGTAGATGAATACAGCGGTGATGATGAACTATCCATGAAAGATAATAACACCTCCTGTTTCAACTATCGTACCATTGAAGGAAAAGACAAACTTTCCAACCACTCCTATGGACTGGCCATTGATCTGAATCCATTTTTCAATCCTTATGTGACCTATCCGGCTGATGGCAGCATCCATGTTGCCCCGGAAGGCAGCGAGTATTACGCCGACAGGAGCAAAGAATTTGCTTACAAAATCACACGGGATGATCTTGCATATACCTTGTTTACGGAACATGGTTTTACCTGGGGTGGTAACTGGAATTCTTCCAAAGACTATCAGCATTTCGAGAAGAAATTGTAATGTATGGAAATTGGAGATTTCCCCATAAGATATTTTCCTGATGAAAGAAGGGGTTGCTTGTGACCCCTTCTTTTCTATCTTATTTCTCAGCATCTGGCGAAAGTGTTTGATTGCAAATGGCATCAATCAGAACCTTTCCTACTGCAAAATTGTTTTTCCTGGCTGTTTCAAATATATCTGCAGATTCACTGCTGTCAGAAGAAGCCAGACTTTCATCCGAATCTGGATCCCACAGGGATTCCGGAGTGGAACCATTCATAAACACATCCAAATCCACGGAATCACGTACAATCAGTAAGCGATCCAGCATCCCCATACGATCTGCAACAACAGCCAGTGCCAGATCCTCCATCTCGGTAGTTGCATATGGATCAGGACATCCATATGTTTCCACAATCTTAAGGGCTGTCGAATGTCCGTACTCCCCTTTCCAGTAATTATCACCGGTAACAGTTGTTCCACGCAAAACCTGAGGATCACGCAATGCCCAGCTTTCTCCCGGGAAGGCTTTTTCCATATAGGCACGGGTCTTTTCAGTGGTTTCCAGTTTGATATCTTTGGTAAGCTCATATGCCTGATCCATCAGAGATGGATTCAGTATCTTACAGGCAGAAGAATCATAGCTTTCATCATGGAACCAGGTAGCGCCTGAGGGTTCAGTGGATTCCACAAAGCCAGAAGAACTTGAAGGATCACTGGAATCTGCGGAATCACCGGATTCTGCAGAGACGCCGATTTCCCTGGAATCCACATGATGCCCCAGATCATAATCCACTGCCGCTGTAATAAGAAAAACATCCCCCATCACGGTTTGATCACAGGATGAGCCGGCGCAACCGGTGCTCAAAATATATGCATTGGAAAAGTCAAACCTATCATCTGTCAAAAGCGCTGTAAGACTCATTGCCGCATTTGCTTTGCCCATACCGGTAATATAGAGTGCAACACCATCTTTGACATAGAGTTTTTGATCATTCTCGCTGCCTGGGACATCATATTCTGTTCCACCCTCACAATATTCCTCATAATAGTATTGCGCCTCACCCGGGAAATCTCCGGAAAGCTCTTCCACCTCGAATTTTGGCAGTATCAATACCTTTATTTCAACAGGCAGGTTCTCGTCTTCCGTAGCTTTACAGCCGGTGAGTAATAAAATAATAGTGATTATGATTGGTAAAATATGTTTTTTCATCGTAGAATCATCCTTTTTACGCAAAAGCCCCTGTCACGTCTTACGTGGCAGAGGCTTTTCTTCAAGGCTGCTTTTTACAACCCATTTTCTTCATTTACTTTGCTAATCAAATTATACTAATTCAATTAAAACAAGCATTGCAGCATCACCTTTACGCTGACCGATCTTAACGATTCTTGTATAACCGCCTTTTCTGTTAGCATATTTTGGTGCAACTTCATCGAAAAGCTTGTTAGCTACATTGATTTCTTTTGTAGCTTTTTTACGTCCAGCTGCTTCAGCAGGTACTTCTGTTACAGGCATAACCACTTTCATGATCTGTCTTCTGGCATGCTGTCTGGAAGGTAAATCTTTTTTGATTTCTTTTTCTACTTCATCAAAAACAGTTACTTTCTTGCCATCAACAACTTCTTTTACTCTCTTGCCATCTTTGTCTTTACGAGCAACTTTAGCTGTTACTTTAACAGTTTCAAAGTTGTCTTTTTCTTTTACAGCAAGTGTGATCAGATGCTCAGCGATTTTCTGAACTTCTTTTGCTTTTGCTTCTGTAGTAACGATTTTACCGTTTGTTAACAGTGCTGTTACCTGATTTCTTAATAACGCTTTTCTCTGGCTGCTTGTTCTGCCAAGTTTTCTGTATTTTGCCATGTTAGGCTCCTTTCCGGAAGCCATTCGCTTATTCAAATAAGGAATGCTTCATAAATGGTGTCCATCCGGATATGCGCTTTGGTCTTACTTTCCGGGTGGCGTTATTAGTTACCATTATGAGATACATGTCTGCGCGCTTTGGTCTTATCAAACATGCTCATATATAAGAACGGTCTATTCTTCGCTGGTATTCAGCTGAAGACCAAGTTCTTTTAATTTTGCAAGTACTTCGTCCAGTGATTTACGTCCAAGATTACGAACTTTCATCATATCGTCAGAAGTCTTATTGGTAAGTTCTTCTACTGTATTGATACCTGCCCTCTTTAAGCAGTTGTAAGAACGTACAGAGAGTTCCAGTTCATCAATACTCATTTCCAGAACTTTTCCTTTTTCATCGTCTTCTTTTTCTACCATAACGTCAACAGACTTGGTATTTTCAGAAAGATCAATGAACAGGTTTAAATGCTCGCTTAATACCTTTGCAGCAAGACTTACGGATTCATCCGGAGCAAGAGTTCCGTTTGTATATACATCAAGTGTCAGTTTATCGTAGTCTGTCATCTGACCAACACGAGTATTTTCTATTGTAACATTTACTCTTTCAACCGGTGTATAAATAGAATCTACAGGAATAACACCAACAGAAATATCTGCTGTTTTATTCTTGTCAGCTCCCACATAGCCTCTTCCTTTTGTGATAGTAAGCTCTACATAAAGTTTAGAATCTTTTCCGCCACTTAATGTAGCAATAATCTGATCCGGATTCATGATCTCAATATCCTGATCAACCTGGATATCGGATGCACGTACTACGCCTTCGCCATGGAAATCAATGTATGCTGTCTTAGGCTCATTGCTTTCACTGTTGTTCTTAATTGCAAGGCTCTTAATATTCATGATGATTTCTGTTACATCTTCTTTTACACCTTCGATAGATGTGAATTCATGTAAAACACCATCAAATTTCACCTGGCTAACAGCAGCTCCCGGTAAAGAAGAAAGCATGATTCTTCTCAAAGAATTACCTAAAGTGATACCATAACCTCTTTCTAAAGGCTCAACCACAAATTTGCCATACTTCTTATCTTCAGAGATTTCAATAACCTCAATATTAGGTCTTTCAAAATCAAACATGCAATACCCTCCTTAGGTTTTGTGAGTCTTCTAAAAACATCACTAAGTGGCAGATGGTAATAAGCCATCTGCCAGTTAATATGCAAGATTATTTAGAATATAATTCGACGATAGCCATTTCATCAACTGGCACATCGATCTGTTCTCTTGTAGGAAGTGCTTTGATTGTGCCTTTGAAAGCCTCAAGATCAACATCCATCCATTCAGGAACTAATCTGCCTGCTGTTACTTCGATAATATCTTTATATCTCTGTAATTCTTTGGATTTCTCTCTGATTTCGATAACATCACCAGCTTTGATCAAGTAAGATGGGATGTTAACACTCTTACCATTTACAAGAACATGTTTGTGACCAACGATCTGTCTTGCTTCTCTTCTTGTTCTTGCAAAACCCATTCTGAATACTACACTGTCAAGTCTTCTTTCCAGAAGGATCATCAGGTTTTCACCTGTCTGGCCTTTCATTCTATCTGCTTCATTGTAGTAGTTTCTGAAAGGTTTCTCTAATACGCCGTAGATGAATTTAGCCTGCTGTTTGGAACGAAGCTGCATACCATATTCACTCATTTTCTTTCCGGCTCTTGGAGATTTTCTGTTGGATTTTTTATCATATCCTAAAAATACTGGGTCAAGATCTAAAGATCTACATCTTTTAAGTACAGGTACTCTATTTACTGCCATAATAGGCTCCTTTCTTTATATGGGATATCTTTATTCCCATTATTGTTTACAGTGCATACGCACTTTCGTCCAACGTTATACCTATATAATATATAAATTAGACACGACGACGCTTTGGTGGGCGACATCCATTATGAGGTACTGGAGTCACATCAGCAATGCTTAATACTTCAAGACCACAAGCCTGAAGTGCACGAATTGCAGCTTCACGTCCTGAACCAGGACCTTTTACAAATACATCTACACTCTTTAAGCCATGAATAAGGGCTGCCTTTGTAGCTGTTTCTGCTGCCATCTGTGCTGCATATGGAGTAGATTTCCTTGAACCTCTAAAACCAAGACCACCGGCACTTGCCC
>JBJENT010000190.1:0-9476 GCA_051880335.1 Lachnospiraceae bacterium | reverse complement strand
ATGGGACATGCACTGGATAATACCATGCAGGATATCCTGATTCGTTATAAAAGAATGCAGGGCTATAATGCACTTTGGCAGCCTGGTACAGACCATGCATCTATTGCAACAGAAGTTAAGATTATCGAAACTCTGAAAAAAGAGGGTATTGATAAAAACGATCTGGGACGTGAAAAATTCTTAGAGCGCGCATGGGAATGGAAAAAAGAATATGGTGGACGTATTATTTCCCAGCTGAAAAAACTGGGCTCTTCCTGTGACTGGGACAGAGAACGTTTTACCATGGACGAAGGCTGCAACAAAGCAGTTACCGAAGTTTTCTGCAAAATGCATGAAAAAGGCTGGATTTATAAAGGCGCCAGAATCATCAACTGGTGTCCGGTATGTAACACTTCCATTTCCGATGCAGAAGTAGAATACGAAGACCAGGCAGGACATTTCTGGCATATCAAATACCCGCTGGTAGATGAAAATGGACAGCCAAGCAAAACAGAATTCCTGGAATTTGCTACAACCCGTCCGGAAACCATGCTGGGTGATACTGCTGTGGCTGTTAACCCTAATGATGAAAGATATACCTACCTGAAAGGCCGTCAGGTATGGCTTCCGATTGTAAATAAAGCGATTCCTGTAGTAGAAGATAACTATGTTGATATGGAATTTGGTACCGGTGTTGTAAAGATCACACCAGGCCATGACCCTAACGACTTTGAAGTTGGTAAACGTCACAATCTTCCTGTTATCAATATCTTAAACGATGATGCTACCATCAATAAGAATGGTGGCAAATACGAAGGCCTGGACCGTTATGAAGCCAGAAAACAGATTGTGGAAGAACTGGACAGAGAAGGTCTTTTGGTAAAGATCGAAGATTATTCCCATAACGTAGGAACCCATGACCGTTGTAAGACAACCATTGAACCAATGGTAAAAGAGCAGTGGTTCGTAAAAATGGATGAACTGATCAAACCTGCTGTAGAAGCAGTTAAATCAGGAGATATTAAACTGATTCCGGAACGTATGGAAAAAACATATTTCAACTGGACAGACAATATCCGTGACTGGTGTATCAGCCGTCAGCTCTGGTGGGGACACAGAATTCCTGCCTACTACTGTGATGAATGTGGGGAAACTGTTGTAGCAAAAGAGGCACCAGCTGTATGTCCAAAATGCGGATGCACCCATTTAACACAGGATCCGGACACATTAGACACCTGGTTCTCCTCTGCATTGTGGCCATTCTCAACACTTGGCTGGCCGGAAATGACAGAGGACCTGAAATACTTCTACCCAACAGATGTATTGGTAACAGGTTACGATATCATCTTCTTCTGGGTTATCCGAATGATCTTCTCAGGATATGAGCAGATGGGTGAAAAACCGTTTAAAACCGTACTGTTCCACGGTCTGGTTCGTGACAGTCAGGGACGTAAGATGAGTAAATCTCTTGGAAACGGTATCGACCCTCTGGAAATCATCGACCAGTATGGTGCAGATGCCCTGAGACTTACTCTGATCACCGGAAATGCTCCGGGAAATGATATGCGTTTCTACTACGAAAGAGTGGAAGCATCCAGAAACTTTGCCAATAAAGTATGGAATGCATCCCGTTTTATCATGATGAATATGGAAGGAAAGACCATTACAAAACCGGAAAGCTTAGAACCGGTAGATAAATGGATCATTTCCAAACTGAATAATCTGGTAAAAGAAGTAACTGACAATATGGACAATTTTGAACTGGGTATTGCAGTTCAGAAAGTTTACGACTTTATCTGGGATGAGTTCTGCGACTGGTATATCGAGATGGTAAAACCGCGTCTCTACAATTCTGATGATGCAGCCAGCCAGAACGCAGCACTTTGGACCCTGAAAACGGTTCTCATCGATGCTCTGAAACTTTTGCATCCATATATGCCATTTATCACTGAGGAAATTTTCTGCACTCTGCAGTCAGAAGAAGAATCTATCATGATTTCCTCCTGGCCTACCTATCAGGAAGACAGAGTATTTGAAAAAGAAGAAAAAGACATCGAGATCATCAAAGAAGCAGTCAGAGGTATTCGTAACGTACGTACTTCCATGAACGTTGCACCATCCAGAAAAGCTGCAGTTTATGTAGTAAGTGATAAAGAAGAAATTCTGAAAACCTTTACCGAAGGTAAATTGTTCTTCGCTTCTCTGGCTTATGCATCCGAAGTCATGATGCAGAAAGACAAAGAAGGTATCGACGATGATGCAGTATCGGTAGTGATTCCAAATGCTACTTTGTACATTCCTTTTGCGGAACTGGTTGATTTAAGTCAGGAAATTGAGCGTCTGGAGAAAGAAGAAAAACGTCTTCAGGGCGAACTGGCCAGAGTAAACAGTATGCTGAGCAACGAAAGATTCATGTCTAAAGCACCGGAAGCAAAGGTAGCAGAAGAACGTGCAAAACTGGAGAAATATACCCAGATGATGAGTCAGGTTCAGGAAAGACTGGCACAACTGAAAAAATAAATTACCAGAAATAATTAAGCGTTGCCGATTTGCGAATTGTAATTCGTAAATCGGCAGCTCTTTTTACGCACTCTCTCTTCGAATGATCGTGCAGTCCAGTAAAAGATTACTCTCAGAAACCTCTTTCCCAGCCAGCATGTCGATCAGCTGGGTCGCTGCAGCCTGTCCGATTTCAAAAAGCGGAAGGGCTACCGTGGTCAGGGTCGGCCGACAGACAGAAGCGATTTCACGATTATCAAATCCGATCAGGAAGACATCCTTTCCTACCTGAATCCCATTGTTATTGCAATAATCTATGATACCGGATGCCATCACATCATTGTGGGCAAAGATGGCATTGACTCCCTGTGGAATCAGTATTTCAGCAGCTTCGTATCCACTGTCCCTGTCCCAGTCACCGGCAATTGTCAGCGTGGGATCATAAGGGATGGCATGATCAAACATTGCTTTTTGGAATCCCCGGATGCGGCTGATGGAGTGAGGGCTGTCCGGCAGCCCGGTTACCATCCCCAGTTTTGCAGGATTGTGCTCTAACAGCAGTTCTGTGGCTTCGTAGGCCGCTTTTTCTTCGTTATACAGTATGGAAGGAACCGACTTGTCCTCACTGGTACAGTAGGCGTAAACAAACCGGGTGCCATGATGATCGGTAGGAGATACGATCAGGTGACTGTGATAACCGATATAAATGATCCCATCTACCTGATTGGAGATCATGTGGTCCACTACTTCCTGGGTGATCGCCTTTGTCCGGACCGGATCTTTAGGCCCGTTTCCATATAATTTAAAAAGTCTTAAATTTCCTAAAATATAATGATATCCGTTTTCCTCGCAGGTGGCTGCGATTCCGTCTACAATTTCCGGTGCATTAAAAACCGTCAGGTCTTCTGTGATGATACCGATGGTCTTGGTGGATTTCGCTTTCAGATTCCTGGCATATAGGTTGGGACGATAGTTCAGCTCGCTGGCAATATCTAAAATATGCTGTCTGGTCTGGTCTGTTACCCTTCCTTTTCCATTTAATACCTTGCTCACCGTGGCAATCGATACATTCGCTTTTTCGGATATTTCTTTTATGGTGGCCATATCTAACACCTGCTCCTTTATCTAACACATAAGTTTCCAAATTAGAAAAACATAGATTCCAAAAAAAGAATACATATATTTCTAAAATGGAACACATAGATTTCCAAATTCTATATTAAACGTTTTCCTAAAATAAAACAAGCAGAATTTTATAAATTTGTTAAAAAAATGCTTTACAAATGAAAAATTATGGTCTATAGTTACAAATATAAAGAGAAAACGTTTAACCAAAAACAGACAAAAATGATGAAAAAAGTACATAAAATGGGAAAACGTTATACTAAATAAATGAACCAAGCATATAAAATAAATAAATGAAAAAATACAAAACAAATAAATAAAAAAAGCAGATAAAACAAATGAATGAAAAAAGCATGCAGCAAGTGTATGAAACAAATGCATGAAATAATAGAAAGGTATGAAAAGCAAAAGAGGTTATCATGAAACATAAAATTACAACGCCACGTTTGCAAAACATCGTTATTACAGATGAACTGATAGGACATTATACCGATATCGTCGCAGAGAAGCTGCTGGATTATCAGTGGAGAGCATTGAATGACAAATTGGAAGATGCGGAAAAGTCCTATGTAGTGGATAACTTCCGAAAAGCAGCAGGAGAAAAGCAGGGGAAACATCAGGGAGCGATTTTCTGTGATACAGATGCCTACAAATGGTTGGAAACCGTAGCCTACTGTCTGGCATCGGGAAGAGCAAAACAGTTTGAATCCATCGCAGATGAACTCATTGAACTGATCGGAAGAGCCCAGCAGCCGGACGGATATCTGAATACCTATTTCACCCTTTCCTATCCGGAAGAGAAGTGGAAAAATCTTGCGGAAGGACATGAACTGTATGGTGCAGGCCATCTGATTGAGGCAGCAATTGCCTATTATAATGCAACTGGGAAAAAGGCACTTTTGCAGATTGCATGTAAAATGGCAGATCTGATCTGCCAGGTATTTGGAGAAGGCGGCCTGGAGGGCTATCCGGGGCATCAGGAGATCGAACTGGCACTGGTGAAGCTTTACCGGACCACCGGCGAAGAGAAATACCTGAACATGGCAGAACACTTTATTAAGGTAAGAGGGGAAAAACCCAATTACCTGATGAAAGAAATGCGGGCTCCCGGAAAAAGACGTATTTTCCCCGAATTTGTGGATTATGACGAACGGTACGCACAAAGTCATGATGTGCCGGTCAAACAGACCAGTGCCGAGGGGCATGCAGTCAGAGCGGTTTATATGTACTCCGCCATGGCAGATATCGCCAGAGAATGTCAGGATGAGGAAATGGCGGAAGCCTGCAAGGTGCTGTGGAACAGTGTTACCGGAAAAAGAATGTACATTACCGGCGGAATCGGTTCTTCCGGATATCTGGAACGTTTTACCACCGACTACGATCTTCCTAATGACAGAATGTATTGTGAAAGCTGCGCGTCCGTAGGCCTGATGATGTTTGGCCAGAGGATGAATGTACTTACCGGAGAAGCAGAGTATTATGATGTGGTGGAAAAAGCATTGCATAATACCGTGTTAGCCGGAATTTCTGCAGAAGGGGACAGGTACTTTTATGTGAATCCCCTGGAAGTCTGGCCGGATAACTGTATTCCGGGAACTTCCATGCAGCATGTAAAACCGGTGAGACAGCCCTGGTTTGCCTGTGCATGCTGTCCACCCAACATTGCCAGAACCCTGGCATCGATTGGACAGTATATTTACGCACAGGATGAAAAAGGAATCTACATAAATCAATTTATTTCGTCTACTTTGAACACGGAAATTCCCAGAGGAAGTTTGCAGCTTGGCATGAAAGCAGACCCGGTCAAAAAAGGAAAAGTTGTATTTGATATCGATGCCAAGGTAGAATCCCCATTCGTGATCCGAATCCGGATTCCGGGGTATTTCCGGAAGATTACCTTTACCATGGATGGGAAACCGATCACACCGGCATTGGAAAAAGGGTATGCTGTTGTGGCGGTTTCCAAAGATGGACACCAAACCCTGGAAATGCAGGGAGAGGTAAAACCCTGTTGGCTGACTGCCAATGAAAATGTCAGAAGCGACATCGGACGGATTGCCCTGAGCTATGGTCCTTATGTATACTGTCTGGAAGAAACAGATAATGGCAGGCTGTTGTCCAACATTTATGTGGACCCGAAGGAGCAGGTGGAAGTACAGCAGGAAAAAAATAACCTGCCGGGGGATCTGCCGGTACTAAGGTTTAAGAGTAAACGCTTACATTCCGGTGTGGAAAAACTGTATGGAGAGCCGGATTTCCAGATGGAAGAATGTGAAAGCAAGGCAGTTCCCTACTGTCTATGGGGCAACCGGGAAAATGGGGAGATGACTGTATGGGTCAACGCAGTACTGTGATTTTATGACACAGAAAACAGTTTTGTTACTTTTTTGATATATTAGCAACAGGAAGGGGCTTTATATAGAATATATTTTTTAATCAAAATGGGAGGTTAACGATGAAACACAGAAAATTATTAGCAACCGTATTATGCATCGGCATGTTGGCAGGTTTGACCGCATGCGGAAGCAGCACAGCAGAAAGTACCGCTCCGGCAGACGAAGCAGCTTCACAGGAATCCGGAGATACAGCAGAATCAGGCGATGTTGTAAAGATCACCTATTCTTATTGGGGAACACCGGATGAGGCGGCCAGCGTACAGGAAGTAGCAGACCGTTATCATGCAGAGAACCCCGGAGTAGAAGTAGAAGTTATGGCTATTCCAAGTGAGGAATATGTAACCAAGTTAAACACTATGGCAACTGCAGAAGAACTGCCGGATTGTGGTATTATGAGTGAAGCAGGCGTTCTGGATTTCGCTGACAAAGGATTGCTGGCAGATATTTCCGACATGTATGCCGGTGCTGATTCCCAGCCTCTTGACTGCATCACTTTCAAGAGCGAAGGAAAGCCGGTGGCATTCTCCGCAGCAAACGAAATTCTGCTTCTTTACTACAACAAAGATATGTTTGATGCAGCAGGTCTGGATTACCCATCCGCAACAGAACCTATGAGCTGGGATGAATTTGTACAGACAGCAAAACTTTTAACTCTGGATGCAAACGGAAACAATGCAACATCTGCTGACTTTGATGAAAACAATATCGTACAGTATGGCTGCGTAGTAGATAACTGGACATGGCAGTTGGAAGTATGGGCACTTTCCAATGGCGCAAGCTGGTTCAGCGCAGATGGCAAAGAATGTACCATCAACGATCCAAAAGCAGTAGAATCCATTCAGAAAGTAGCAGATCTTTATCTGGTAGATCATGTAATGCCATATAACGCAGGTCTGGAAGATAACGGTATTCAGCGTTCTATCGCAACAGGAACTGTAGCAATGGCAACCGGCGGCGCATGGAATGTAGGAACCTGCCTGGCTACAGCCAGAGAGGAAGAAGGCTTAAACTATGGTGTAGCTCGTCTTCCATATATGGAAAAAGAAGTTACCATCTGTACAGGTGGTCCACAGGTAGTATTCAGCCAGTCCAAACATCAGGCAGAAGCTATGGACTTTATCAAATGGTATATGCAGGAAGAAAACAGCTGGGACAGCCTGATCGCAACCGGTATCTGGATGCCGATCCTGGAAGAATACTATACGGATGAAACACTTACACATAAATGGGTAGACAACCCGAATTTCCCGGAATATGATGAGTATAAAGCAGCGGTTGTAGATTACGCTATGGATAAAGCACAGTCTACCTGCTGGTATTACACACCACATACCAATGAGTTTATTACTTATCTGCGTTCCGTTCTCGGCCCGGTATGGACTGGTGAAGCAACAGCAGCAGATGCTATCGCAGATGGTTATGATGCTCTGGATGCTATTTTGAAAGATGAATAATACAAGTACGAGTAATAGTAGTTGGTACTTGATGGAAAGACAAATCATATAGGTTAGTACTTAATTGGGCACCTGCGCACACAGTTGCAGGTGCCCTCTTTATACGGAGGTTCAGTTTTTATGGCTTCAAAGAAAAGGAAGAATAAAAATAAAATGCGCAGGAATGAGAGCATTACAGCGTATATCTGCATGTTCCCTTCCATTATAGGATTGATCTTTTTGACATATGTACCTCTGATTGCAGTGTTTGCCCTTAGTCTGTTCAAGTGGGAAGGTGTAGGAATTCCGAAATTTACAGGATTCCGGAATTATGTGAAATTATTTACATCAGACCCTTATTTTGGGGATTCTATCAAGGCAACCGTTATCTTTGCAGTCATGGCAGTGTTTGGAAGCATTATATGGTCTTTGTTTGTGGCGCTTCTTTTAAATCAGAAAATTCCTGCCCGGGGATTCTTCCGTGCAGTCTTTTATCTGCCCTATGTATTACCGGCTATGGCAGTATATCTGGGGTGGAGCTGGCTGTATGAAACGAATTTCGGGTTGTTCAATTATATATTAAGCAAATTTGGTATTCAGAAAGTCATGTTTATCGGATCGGAGAAAATGGTTCTCCCGTCCCTGGCCCTGATTGCGGTCTGGCTGTCGGGAAACCTGATCGTCATATTCCTGGCAGGACTTCAGAACGTGCCCAGAGTGTATCATGAAGCAGCGGAAATCGATGGCGCCAACGGATGGCAGAGATTCTGGAATGTTACCGTGCCATGTATGACACCGATCATCTTTTATAACCTGCTGATGTCCCTGATCACCAACCTTCAGGTGGTAACACCGGCACTGGCACTTACCAACGGGGGACCGGGCAATTCGTCCTGTTTCATCTCGTATCTGATTTATTTATACGCGTTTAGAAACGGAAAACTGAGTTATGCATGCGCCATCAGTTTTGTATTATTTATCCTGATCGGTGCCTTTACATTACTGCTCTTTGCAACCAGCAAGCAGTGGGTATTTTATGAGGGAGGTGATGAGTAGTGGCAAAAAATAAAATGCAGAGCAAAAGACGTAAAAATAAGATCATAGGAATAACCAGCCTGCTCATCGTAATCCTGCTGGCAGCTATTGTGATGCTTCCCATCTGGTGGATCTTCCGTTCCAGTCTGATGAACAACGCAGAGCTGTTTGTGTGGCCGCCTTCTTTTTTCCCGAAGCACTGGCTGTTTTCCAATTATAAAAATACACTGGAATATTTCCCCTTTTTACGATATCTTAAGAATACGATGACTATCATCGTGCCGGCTGTTATCGGGGGGACGGCTACAGCGACTTTGGGGGGATATGCCTTTGCGAGGCTGCGATTCCCAGGCAAAAAGCTACTGTTTACCTTATGTATCGGTTCCATGCTTCTACCCACTATGGTAACACTGATTCCGTTGTATGTTATGTGGACAAAAATATTCCATCTTTCCAACAGCTATCTGCCGCTGATCCTGCCTTATTTCTGCGGTGGTGGTGCATTCAGCATTTTCCTGATCCGTCAGTTTGTTTCGACAATCCCGAAGGAACTGGATGAGGCTGCAACTATTGACGGGGCAGGCAGATTTACCATTTTATTTAAAATCATCATACCGGCCATCAAACCGGCTATGATCGTAGTTGCGCTACTTTTATTTATCGGAATCTGGAATGATCTTTTACAGCAGATCGTGTATATCAATTCAACGGACAAATTCACCATTGCCATCGGACTGAGCCAGTTCAAGGGCTCCTTAAAGAGTGACTGGTCCGGAATCATGTGTGCTACCTGTATGTCCTTTATACCGGGTATCATATTCTATCTGATTGGGCAGAAGTATTTTATCGAAGGTATTGTAATGACCGGCATGAAAAACTAAATTTGGAGGGAATGAAATTTGAAGGCAAAAATAAGGGTAAGCCGGGAAAACAGTATTGCAAAGATTGATGATAGAATCTACGGATCTTTTATCGAACATCTGGGCAGAGCAGTCTATGGGGGAATCTA
>JBJENT010000189.1:0-9479 GCA_051880335.1 Lachnospiraceae bacterium | reverse complement strand
AACACCCTCTGTCAAACGGGCAATCATCTTTCCGTTATATTTCTCTGTATATTCTGTATTAATGTAATTATTGAGAACCTGTCCCAAAAGCGTAGCCGATGCAACGATTGCCTCTTCTGTCCTTACATTGACTTTTTTAAGCGCAGCAATATACTCATCTTCATTCACGCCGATTTCTCTGGCTACTCTGCGAAATTCTTCTTCATCCGGAGCTTCCGGCAGAACCTGTCCACCAATAACCGCGCCCATCTTCTGGCCTGCTACAACCAAGTCAATACCAAAATCAATCAATCCTGCATGGCAGTGATAAATTCCCTTACCTTCTCTGTCACACTTTTCACAGCGGGCACACCCTTCTTTACTTCCTCTGGTCAGTTTGATACAAAAATCAGTGAAATTATAGCACTCTGAAATGTACTCTCCGTCTGCACCAACTGCTACGGTTGCAAGTCCTGTAGCCTTCGCCCAGTTCGACATGATCTCTTCAAACTTTGTCATATCTGCAAAATCCTGTATTTTCATGACATATCCTCCAATGTGTTCCCCATATATTTTTTATAAATACTTTTCTGTAAATGCTTCCAATGAAATAGGTCTTGAAAAATAGAATCCCTGATAGCTATACACATCAAACCGTTTCGTAAAGTCTATCATCTTTCGGTCTTCCAGGCCTTCCAGACATACATGAACGTTCAAATCATTTGCACAATCCGTAACGGCGCGCACAATAGATTGATTTGCTTTATTTCCTTCGATATCTCTGACAAATGCTCTATCAATCTTTAAGGTATCAATCGGAAGTTCACTAAGCAGGTTCAATGATGAAAATCCGGTTCCGAAATCATCAATGGCAATCTTTATTCCTAAAGATTTCAAAAAGGTGACTTCTCTGTTTAGATAATTCTTCTCCAGCTGTCTGCATCGTTCCGTCAGTTCCAGACACAGATTCTGAGCCGGAAATCCGGTTTCTTCCAAAATTTCCTTTACCGCATCCCGGAAAGAAATACGACACAGCTGCGTATATGCGATATTTACATTTAAAATAAACTCCGGATATTTCTCAACAAAAGGTTTCGCCTCTGTACATGCCCTCTTTAATATCCAGTTACCCAGATCAAAAAATCTTGGGTCATGCTCCAGCCATGGAATAAAAATCCCCGGCGGGACCTCTCCCATCTGTTCGTTTTTCCAGCGAAGAAGTGCTTCCGCACCAATCATTTCTTCTTTTTCAGCGCTGAAAATAGGCTGATAACATAGGTAAAACCCTTTATAGCCATTCAAAAGGCTCTTTCTCAGCGCATCCATAAGTTCCAGATTCTTTTTATTATTGATCAGGCTGTCTTTATCAAATAATACCAGGTCACCATGATTCTCATGTTTGGACTGCTCGAAAGCATATCGTCCACTGGTCTGTACGGAATATTCGTCAAATTCTCCGTTGGAATGAACAGCCCCACCGGATATGTATACCGCTACACGTATATCATCCACAAAAATATTATGGCGCATATCCCGGCGGATCTTTTCGTATAATTCTTCTATCTCTTCCACTGCTTTGTTTTCAAAGCAGCATGCAAATCGAACTCCATCCAGACGGAAAATGTATCCTTCTCTCCGTACCAGCGTATACAGTTTCGATGCAACTTCCCGAAGAACTTTATCACCAAAAGCATATCCATATACATCATTTACTTCTGAAAAATTATTCACACCCAGCACAAGAAGATACGAATCCTTCTTTTCTTCCTTTGCTCTTTTCATGTACCGCCAGAATTCATATATATTATATAAGTTTGTAGTCGCATCCACATTATCCATGATACCATGGTTTTCAATGGTACCCAGAAAAAGATCTGCTTCGCCATCTTTTCCCTTTTGCACCTTCCCCTGACAAGTGCATACTACATACTCTCCATCCCGGTTTCGGGCACGATAGTCCATAGAATGGGTATCTCGTTTACCCTCAAAGACGTTCTTAATATCTTCGATATATTGTCCCCTGTCTTCCGGATGAATATGCTCTGCCCAGATCGTTCCTGCATCTTCCATATATTCTCCCGGAAGCCCAAAGTATTCCACTGCATTTTTTGACCATCTGGATATTCCTGTCTTCATATTACAGACATAAAGATATCTTCGTTTTGAAGTTTCTGCAAAACCTTCAAATATTCTGCTGTCCAACCCACTGGTATCAAGCCCCATTTTTATCTCCCTGTAGACGTATTTTGTATAATCAGTCCATTTTTATTGTAACTCATTACAAAAAAAATGTAAACAAAAATGCCGAAATACAGTTGAATATTTCAACAATTTTCGTCATTTTTAATAATCCATTTTTAATGTATCATTTGCAATATTCAAACCATGATCTCCGATCCGCTCAAAATCTGTTAACATCTCTGAAAACAGAATGCTTCCTTCTCCCGAACATGTCCCTGACTGCATTCGTGCATACATATTGTCTCTAAACATGATTGTCATGTCATCTATTTTTTGTTCCATACAGGCAACCCTTTCATGCCATATGATATAGTCTGTGGGCTTTTCCGACAATATTTCAAAGAGATCCATACATATTTGTTTCATCTGCAAAAGTTCATTATCAGCACTCTCCGAAAAGAAAATACTTTTGTCAGCTAATATTTTAAAATATCCCGCTATGTTAACTGCATGATCGCTGATTCTTTCGATATTACCGGTTATGGAAAATAATGAATTCAAAATGCGGCTTCCTGTTTTGGTGGTCTCGTAGGATACTGCTAATGTAATATACTTTGAGATTTCCTTGTTTAAATAGTCCACATATTCTTCCCGTTGTTCTACAGACGCAAGCTTTTCTTTCTTTCTCTCCAGAACTGCATCAAATGCTTCCCCTACATTACTTTTTGCCATATCCATCATCCGCATAAGTTCTTTTTTAATCCCTTCCATGCAAATGACAGAGGCCCCCAGTTTTTCCGTATTGATATGTTTGATATCCAGCAGATATTTAACATGCATTCCTTCCCTTTCATTCGAACCCTTTTTATCCCTCAATATAAGCGTTGCTATTTTTCCCAGATATGTTCCAACCGGCAGCAGCAAAAGCGTCGTTACAACATTAAACATGGTATGCAGGTTTGCAATCTGTGCAGGTGCACTTCCCGGTGTCCAGCCTTCTATCAGCATAAGAATCGGGGTGGTAAGACATAAAATTGTAAATACTACCGTCCCGAATACATTGAACATAATATGTATCAGTGTAGTTCTTTTTGCATTTCTGCTGGTTCCCACAGAAGCCAGGAGTGCAGTAATACAGGTACCGATATTTTGTCCAAACAATACAAAAGCTGCGCTTTTCAGGCCGATTGCACCGCTCCCCGCAAGTGCCTGTAAGATGCCCACAGAGGCCGACGAGGATTGTATAAGCGCAGTAAAGGTGGTTCCGGCGACAATCCCTAATAAGGGATTCTCAAACTTTGTAAGAATGCTTACAAAACGCTCTGAAGCGGCCAGCGGTTCCATGGCGAACCCCATCATATCCATGCCTATAAACAGTACCCCGAGCCCGGCCATGATCTCCCCGATGTATTTTACTTTTTCATTCTTTATAAATACAATTGCAGCTACTCCCAGGAATGCTATAAAGGGGGCTATTTCTCCCACATCCAGAGCAATCAGCTGTCCTGTAATGGTTGTTCCTATGTTGGCGCCCATTATGATCCATATTGCCTGATTCAGCGTCATCATTCCCGAATTGACAAATCCAACTACCATCACCGTAGTGGCAGAAGAGGACTGGATGACTGCTGTGATTATGGCCCCCGCCAGCACTCCCACCAGTCTGTTAGCAGTCAGTTTCTCCAGAATCATTTTCATCTTATTTCCGGCAGCAGATTCCAGACCGGTACTCATCATTTGCATTCCATATAAAAATAACGCCAGACCACCCAGTAAATACATGACACTTCCTCCCTAAAATCTCTTTCCCAGTTGTTCTTTTATCCCCCGGACTATCTGAATAGAAAATGTTGGAATACAAGCCAGCAGCACAATCCACCCCAGCTTAGCCACACTCAATGTCTCCACCATAAATAGTCCATGCATAAATGGCACAAGCAGAACAAAAGCCAGCAGGAATACACCTGTGCCAAAAGCTGCTATACTCCATTTATTGCTGGTCAACTTTATCCGGAAAAGAGAGAACTCACTTCGGCATGTAAATCCATGAAACAGCCTTGCTAAAGTCAGTGTTGCAAAAGCCATGGTACTGGCCGTACCGGGCCCGGCTTCTGATCCGATGTAATATGCAGTCTGAGTAACCACAGCGATAAACAGGCCATACCCCAGTAATCGTCCTAAAAAGTCTCTTGTAAGCATTCCCTTATGGGGATCTCTGGGTTTATTCTTCAAAAGCTGCTTATCCGATGGCTCCATACCGATTGCCAAAGCCGGCAGGGAATCGGTGAGTAAATTTATGAACAGGAGATGCACCGGTTCAAATGGTGTATCAAGGGCCATAAAGGAGCAGAAAAGGACCACAAAAATAGCAGCCATATTTCCGGAAAGCAGAAACTGAATTGCATTCATGATATTTCGATAAACATTTCGGCCATTTAAAACTGCTTTGATGATCGTGGCAAAATTGTCATCGGCCAGAATCATTGCAGAGGCATCTTTGGAAACCTCGGTTCCTGATATTCCCATTGCCACACCGATATCTGCCTTCTTTAATGCCGGTGCGTCATTCACCCCGTCTCCTGTCATCGCAACAATGTTGCCTTTTCTCTGCCATGCATTTACGATACGGATTTTATTTTCCGGTGACACTCTGGCATATACCGAGATTTTTTCGAGTACCCCATCTAATTCTTCCTCAGACATTTTGTCCAATTCCTGGCCGGTAACCGCCATATCCTGATCCTGAAAAATACCAATCTGTTTTGCAATAGCAGTTGCAGTCACTTTATGATCTCCGGTGATCATAACCGGTTTAATCCCTGCCTTTATAGCGTCTGACACAGCTTCCATAGACTCTTCTCTTGGTGGATCCATCATGGAAACTAAGCCTATAAAGGTATAACCATATTCCTTTTCCATCGATAAAGTATCTTCTTCTTTACACTCTTTGTACGCAAATGCCAGCACACGTAAGCCATTCTCTGAAAAAGTCTGGTTCTGTTTTACTATTTTTTCTTTATCCTCTTTGGTAATCTGTCGGACTCCTTCACCGCTGGCTATCTTCTCAATTCTGTCTAATAACACATCCACAGCACCTTTGGTAAATATAGTTGGAACTCCATGTATCCGGTATTTCGTACTCATGAGTTTCCTATCAGAATCAAAGGGTATCTCCTCCATGCGAGGCATCATACTTCTGATGTCTTCTATCGTTACTCCTGCCCCTATAAGACCTGCTTTTTCTGCCATATTTAACAAACAGGTCTCTGTCGGATCGCCGATATCTTTTCCATTACAGATTGAGGAATCATTATTTAAAATAGCACTGTACAGAAAATACCGGTGCAGGCTGGATGTCATATCCAGTTTCTCCGGTGGCATACAGTTATCATCTATATAGATTTCTTTTACTGTCATCCTGTTCTGTGTCAGCGTTCCTGTCTTATCCGAACAAATCACGGATACGCAGCCCAGGCTCTCAACCGCTTTTAAATCCTTAATGATCGCATTATCTGCTGCCATCTTTCTCGTTCCCATTGCCTGTACAATGGTGACAATGGAGCCAAGGGCTTCCGGAATAGCAGCAACCGCTAATGCAACCGCAAACATTAAGGAATCCAGAACCGGTTCCTGCTGCCGGATTCTGAGGCAGAATACCATTACACTGATGATCATAATGACCATCGCCAGCTTCTTACTGAAATCATCCAGGCTTACCTGCAAAGGCGTTTTTTTCTCCTTGGTATCATTCATAAGCGCCGCAATTTTACCCATCTCGGTATTCATTCCTGTAGCAGTTACCAGTGCACTGGCTCTGCCATAGGTTACCAGGCTTCCGGAAAAGATCATATTGTGCCGATCTCCCAGCGCTGCATCCTTTGTAATTTCTTCCTCTTTTTTATCAACATTCGTTGATTCCCCGGTTAATGCGCTTTCATTTACCTGAAGAGAATGGTTTTCAAGGATACGTCCATCTGCAGCAATCAGGTCTCCGGCTTCCAGCAGCAGCACATCCCCGGGAACGATTTCCCTTGAAGGTATTTCTTTTTTCACTCCATCTCTTAAAACCTTTGCCTTGGGAGCAGATAATTCTTTTAAAGAGTCCAGAGACTTTTCTGCCTTAATATACTGAACCGTTCCAAGAACCGCATTTAAAATAAGGACCGTAAAAATGACGATGGTACTCTCTGCATTTCCCGACAGCATAGAAATAACTGCCGCTACAATGAGAATCATAACCAGTAAATCTGCAAATTGCCCCCAAAATACCCTGAATACACTTTTTTTTCCTTTCTCTTCTAAGATATTCTCTCCGTATTTTTGTAATAAAGCCTTTGCTTCCTCTTCGGTATGTCCTAAAGGACTTCCATAGGTTTCAAATAATTCCTGTTTTGTCTGTTGATAAACTTCTTTCATACTTTTTCTCCTTTCCGAATTGTGTACAAAAGAAAAAGACCTTTTGTGCACAATAAATGTACACAAAAAGTCTTGTTTAACAACTGTCATCTGGTCCCCGGTCTCAAAAGACGTCCTGACGAAAACCAGAACATGCATGGCATGCAACTACTCCCTTTTTGCTGATAACAGTTTATCATATGCTTTTTCAGGCGTCAACGATACTTAAGTCTTAAGTTTCCGCTGTTTTCTACAGAAAAGCGTGGAACTGATCGACAATATCAGTTGTTCCGTTGCAGAAGTAACAGCTGCTGTTGATTCTTATTAGACCTTTTCATTCGTTCATTTCCTACACTCTTTGCAATAAGGTTACGACTTCTACATGACTGCTGTGGCAGAACTGATCACAGGCTCTCACCTTTTTCAGTTCATATCCTCCATCACATAAAATGCGTAAGTCTCTGGCCAATGTTGCACTGTCGCAGCTTACATACACGACTTTCTTTGGTGCCATTTTCAAAATCGTATTCAGACACATCTCATCGCAGCCCTTGCGTGGCGGATCTACTACGATCACATCTGCATAGACCCCATTCTTTTCGTATTCTGCAGGCAGCACCTCTTCCGCTTTTCCCACGAAAAATTCTGCATTCTCGATCTGATTTTCCCTGGCATTTTTTCGGGCATCCAGAATAGCCTGCTCTATGATTTCCACACCAAATACTTTTTTGGCCCGCTTTGCCAGAAACAGCGAAATTGTTCCGATTCCACAATAAAGATCCCACACCGTTTCTTCTCCGGTAAGCCCCGCAAAGGCAAGTGCAGTTGAATACAGCTTTTCTGTCTGTACCGGATTCACCTGATAGAAGCTTCTGGCAGAAATGGCATAGGTGACTTCCGTATCCGTAGGATAAAAATCATTTCCTCTTACTTCCAGTAAGTGAATCGTATCCTTTATGGTATCTTCTCCCCAGATGATCTCCGTTATATCCCCCATGATCACATTGGTATTTTCCCAATTATAATTAAGTGACACGCTTGTCATTCCCGGTATCTTTTCCAATGCGTCCAGCAGTTTTTCCTGGGCCGGAAGTCTATTCGTTTTTTTCTGAACCGGAAGTCCATTCTTTTTCTTCCGGGCCGGCACGCCACTTTTCTCCTGCATGGCAATCCCGTTCTTCTGTTCCGGCTTGACATTCACCACCAGGCACACCATGATCTGACCACTGGTAAATCCCTTACGGACCAATACATGACGGATCAGACCCTTCCCGGTTTTTTCATCATATGCTGTCACGCCATTTTCTTTCATATAAGAAAGAATGCTTTCCAGAATATTTTTATTTTCTGTTACTCCTAAAAGGCAGTCTGTATTGGCGATAATGGAATGAGTCCGACCTGCATAAAATCCGGTGACCAGTTCACCATCTTTGGAATATCCCACCGGATACTGGGCTTTATTCCGGTATCTCCATGGCTCCTCCATCCCGATAATGGGTTCCATAATCCGGTCCAGCAATCCCTCTTCAAATCCACCGATACGCATCAGGTTGTTTTTTACTTTCTGTTGTTTAAAGGCAAGCTGTTTTTCATAAGCTAGAGCCTGTATCTGACAGCCTCCGCACTGTCTGTGAAAAGGACAGGGCGGCTCTATCCGATCCGGTGAAGGCTTCAGGATTTTTTCAAGCCGGGCAAAGGCATAATTCTTTTTCGCCTTCGTAATCCTGACTTCTACTCTGTCTCCCGGAACAGCATCCTTTACAAAAAGGGGAAAGCCATCGATTTTCCCGATGCCTTCCCCGTCTGCTCCGATATCTTCTATCTCAATTGTAACCATCTGATTTTTCTGATAACTCATTCTATTTTCCTGCAAATCTCTGTTTTCCTATATACACATTAATCCATTCCGTTTGAACTTCTGTATCCCTTAGGGCACATTTACTCCATCTGGGTTGAAATAATATTGGATTCCAGCAAACGATTATATCCCAGCCAGCCTTTTTCTGTGGTTCCCTCCAGAATCTCTGTGAAGGTTTCCATCTTTGCATCTGTATTGTCTGCAAAATTAAGTGCCACTGCTTCCATAATCGCCGGCTTCTTGGGCGAGCCAAATTCCAGTTCTCCATGATGGGAAAGAATGCAATGCTTTAATTCATTTGCCAGTTTCAACGGGAACCCTTTTATCTGGTTAATCTTTTCCCCAACCATCTCTGAGCCCATAACGATATGTCCCAGAAAATTTCCCTCATCGGTATAATCATTTAAAGGAAAAGCGGAAAGCTCCTTTACTTTCCCGATATCATGGCATAACGCAGCTGCAATCAGCAGGTCCTTATGTAATTTCGGATATCTGGTACAATAAAACTCGCAAAGCTTTGTTACACTCAGCGTATGCTCTACCAGACCTCCAATGAATCCGTGATGAACACTTTTCGCCGCTGAAGACATTTTAAATTTCTTCTGAAAATCTGCATCTTCCAGAAAGATCATTTCACAAAGTCTTTTCAAATAAGGATTTTCCATATTTTTAATATAACCTGTGATTTCCCCAAACATTTCTTCCACATTATATCTGCTGACCGGCAGATAATTGGCCGGATCATATTCTCCCGGCTGGGCATAACGGGTTCTCTTGATATTCACCTGAAGAGTTCCCTGAAAACTGGTCACATCCCCATATACTTCTACATAATCCATCGCTTCAAATTCTGCAATCCCGGCACTGTTGGGGTCCCAGATCTTTGCATCGATGGTTCCGGTTTTATCCTGTAAAATAACATTATCATATGCTTTTCCGTTCTTTGTAACTGCAGATGATTTCTGTTTACAAAGATAAATATCAAATACTCTGTCCCCGTCATGGTAATCTTTTATATATTTCATATGCTCAAATCCTCGTTTCTTTTGATGTTCTAACTCTATAT
>JBJENT010000188.1:0-9936 GCA_051880335.1 Lachnospiraceae bacterium | reverse complement strand
AATAAATTTGTTTTTACAGCAGCACTTCCGGCACTTCTTTTTGAAGATTTGTCGGAAGTAAGTTTTTCCCAGGTATGGGATATAAAATTTGTCCTTTTCTGCTTTGGAATAACAGCAGTTAGTATACTTCTGCTGGTAGTGCTCTCTATTTTTTTTGTGAAAAAGGAAGACCGGGGAGAATTTGTACAGGGAAGTTACCGAAGCAGTGCAGCACTTTTGGGAATAGCGTTTATTCAGAATATTTATGGAAATTCGGGAATGGCACCGCTGATGATTGTGGCAACGGTACCATTATATAATGTGGCAGCAGTGCTTATCCTATCCTTGATGAATCCGAAGCAGGGAAAAATAGATGGCTCCGCTCTCAAAAAAGCATGTAAAGGAGTGTGCACGAATCCGATTATCTGGGGGATTCTTGCCGGTGTTTTGTGGTCTCTTACCGGACTTACCATGCCGGTGGTTGTGATGAAAACCATACATAATGTAGGAATACTGGCAACACCCCTTGGCCTGATGTCCATTGGGGCATCTTTTGAAGGCCGGAAGGCACTTGCCAAGGTGAAGCTGACAGTGATCTGCACGCTGATCAAACTGGTTGGTCTGGTAGCCATAGGCGCACCCCTTGCAATATATTTTGGATTTACCACAGAAAAGCTGGTGGCGATTCTGGTGATGCTGGGATCAGCTACCACAGTAAGCAGTTATATTATGGCAAAAAACATGGATCACGACGGAACGCTTTCGGCCAGTGTTATCATGCTGACTACATTACTTAGTGCAGTTACTTTAACCGGCTGGTTGTATTTGTTTAAAACCATGGGACTTATCTGATCTTCGGTTGAATTTCCGGAGTCAGTACAGATGCCGGATCCGAAAAATGGAAAGGATTAAAATATGAAACTATTTATACCAACACTTGTATACAGTGAGTCTGGATGTGTAAATGCACACCGCAAAGAGCTGGCCGGACTTGGAACAAGGGCAATGATCGTAACCGGAGGACACTCTTCAAAAAGAAATGGATCTTTAGCGGATGTGGAGGATGCTCTTACAAAAGAAGGGACTGCCTATGTCATTTTTGATGAAATAGAAGAAAATCCCTCTGTGGAAACAGTTGCAAGAGCAGCAAAAATGGCAGTAAAAAATCAGGTTGATTTTTTTGTGGGAGTAGGCGGCGGATCGCCAATGGATGCCTCTAAAGCCATATCAATCTTAGCCAAAAATCCGGAAAAGATTGGGGAAGCCCAGGCTGCACTGTATGGAACGGAAAAGCTGGAGGCATATCCGGTTGCAGCAGTGCCGACGACTTCCGGAACCGGATCGGAAGTAACGCCCTATGCGATTCTTACTTTACACGAGAAGCATACCAAGAAAAGTATGGCCCATCATGTTTTTCCACAGCTGGCCCTGGTAGACGCAGGATATTTGAAAACCATTAGTAAAGCCGGTCTGATCAGTACCTGTGTAGATGCACTGGCCCATTTGATTGAATCCTATTTAAACACCAATTCCAATGAATATAATCGCATGTATACCAGAGAGGGATTATGCATCTGGGGAAGTGTAAAAGATGTTCTGACAAGAGAAAGTGCACCGAATACAGATGAACTGGAGGAATTTATGCATGCCTCTGTTCTTGCGGGAATGGCAATTTCCCATACAGGAACCAGCATCCCACACGGAATCAGTTATCCGGTTACCTATGAACTGCAGGTTCCCCATGGAAAAGCGGTTGGCATTTTCCTGCCGGGATTTTTGACAAATTATGAAAATCAGGATGAAGTAAAGCAGATTCTCAGGCTGCTTGGCTTTGCCAAACTGGCAGATTTTACTTCTTATATAGAAAAGATACTTGGAAAGGTAGATATTCCGGAAGAACTGTGGCAAAAAGATATGACAGATATTCTGGCGAATCCGGCAAAGCTGAAAAACTATCCGTTTACACTTTCCAGAGAAACCTTAGATACCTACTATGAGAGATAAAATAGTAACCGGCAGAATTTTATAAAGGCAGAATTATAATGAGATAAGTCTACAATGAGATAGGATTATAATATGGAAAAACAATTTACTTCCAGAGATATGGTTAAAATAGGATGTCACGACTGCCGGGGATGTTTTTCCTGCTGTCAGGGCATGGGGGATACCGTGGTGCTTAATCCCTATGATGTATATGAACTGACAAAGAATCTGGGAAAAACTTTTGAGCAGCTGTTAGAGAAAGAAATCGCCCTACATACAGAAGAAGGGATGATACTTCCCCATATCCGTATGGAAGCGGATGCTGAGAAATGTATTTTTTTGAATGAACAGGGAAGATGCAGCATTCACGCATTCCGCCCCGGACTATGCAGACTGTTTCCTCTGGGCAGAAGCTATGATTATCAGGATGAGGACCGGATCGAAGAGGGAGAAGCCATCGGATTTCACTATTTTATTCTGGAAGATGGCTGCCCACAGAAAGAAAAAACAAAAATAAAAATTGAAAAATGGCTGGGTATATCAAGACTGGCGCCGCACGAAGCTTTTATTCTTTCCTGGCATAATTTCTGCAAAAAATTTCAGAAAAAAGCAGGCGATTTGATAAGAGACCCGGAACAGGAAGGATATATCAGGCAGATGAATCTGTTTGTGCTTCAGATGTTTTACGGAAAAGCCTATGACGCGGAGCAGGATTTTTATAAGCAGATAGAAGAAAGATTAGCGCAGGCGAACAATATAATATAGTATAAAATGGTTTAGAACAGGATTTTTTTGCGAATAGCACATTTTTTATTGCAAAAAAGTCCTGTTTTCATATGTGCGCGAACACAGAATGTTGAAAATTTGAAGAGAGATGCAAGTTTTTACTGTTTGTAATGTGTTAAAGTGAACTTACAAAAAGAAAGGGAGGATAAATATTATGTCCAAAAAGTTACTTAGTGCATTACTTTGCACAGCAATGGTAGCTTCCATGTTAGTTGGTTGCGGTTCTAAAGAAGAAGCAGCAGCTCCAGCAGCAGAAGCTCCAGCAGCTACAGAAGAAGCAGCTCCTGCAGAAGAGGCAGCTCCAGCAGCAGAAGCTAATGGTAAAACAGTTGGTGTTTCTATGCCGACAAAAGACCTTCAGAGATGGAACCAGGATGGTGCCAACATGGAAGAACAGCTGAAAGCAGCTGGCTATGCTGTAGATTTACAGTACGCTTCCAACGATGCAGCTACACAGATTTCTCAGATTGAAAACATGATCAATGCTCCAGTTGATGTACTGGTTATCGCAGCTATCGATGGCGAATCTCTTGGTGCAGTTATGGATAAAGCAGCAGCAGCTAACATTCCTGTAATCGCTTATGACCGTCTGATCATGAAATCCGATGCAGTTAGCTACTATGCAACATTTGATAACTACATGGTAGGTACAAAACAGGGTGAATACATTGTTGAAGCTCTTGACCTTGACAACGCAGAAGGCCCATTCAACATGGAAATCACAGCTGGTGACCCAGGTGATAACAATGCTAACTACTTCTATTCAGGTGCTATGGATGTTCTGAAACCATACATCGAAGCTGGCAAGATCGTTATTCCATCCGGACAGCAGGAATTCTCTGATGTAGCTACTCCACTGTGGAAAACAGATACAGCTCAGTCCAGAATGGAAACAATTCTTTCCTCTTACTATGCAGATGGCACACAGCTTGACATCGCTCTTTGCTCCAACGACTCTACAGCTCTTGGTGTAGTTAACGCTTTAGCAGCTAACTACACAGGAAAATACCCAGTAGTTACTGGTCAGGACTGTGACGTTGAAAACGTTAAGAACATGTTAGCTGACAAACAGTCTATGTCTATCTTCAAAGATACACGTACACTTGCTTCTCAGGTAGTTAAGATGGTTGGCCAGATTCTGAATGGCGAAACAGTAGATGTTAACGATACAGAAACATATGACAATGGTGTTAAGGTAGTTCCTTCATTCCTTTGCGAGCCTGTATTCGCTGACAAGAACAACTACAAAGAAATCCTGATTGATTCTGGTTACTATACAGAAGATCAGTTACAGTAATTTCTATTATTTGTAAAGGTAAAGCAAACATAGAAACACATACAGGCGGGTTCATCACCCGCCTGTTTGTTCAGTAGGGCTAAAAGAATGCTATGAGAGTAAATAGTTCCTTCGCCCATAGTTAGGAGGGATACATTTGGCAAAGATATTGTTGGAAATGAAAAATATCACAAAAACCTTCCCTGGTGTAAAAGCTCTGGATAACGTAAATCTTCAGGTTGAAGAAGGCGAAATTCATGCGCTTGTAGGAGAAAACGGGGCAGGTAAATCCACCTTGATGAATGTACTCAGCGGTATATATCCATATGGTACATATGAAGGTGATATTATTTATGACGGAGAAGTTTGTAACTTTAATACAATCAAAGACTCCGAAGAAAAGGGTATTGTAATTATTCACCAGGAATTGGCACTTGTACCATATATGACAATTGGTGAAAATATGTTCCTCGGAAATGAAAGAGGAAAGAAAGGTGCCATCGATTGGAATGAAACCTATGCAGAAGCAGATAAGTACCTGAAAATGGTTGGTCTGTCTGAGTCTTCCAGAACCCTGGTAAAAGAGCTGGGTACCGGTAAACAGCAGATGGTTGAAATTGCAAAAGCATTGGCAAAACATGCAAAATTATTGATTTTGGATGAACCAACTTCTTCTTTGAATGAATCAGATTCCAAGGCACTTCTTGATCTGATGTTAAAATTCAAAAAAGAGGGTATGACTTCGATTATTATATCTCATAAGTTGAATGAGGTTGCTTATGTAGCAGATAAGATTACAGTAGTTCGTGATGGTTCTACCATTGAAACGCTGGATAAGCACACAACAGAGATTTCGGAAGATAGAATTATTAAAGGAATGGTTGGTCGTGAGCTTACTGACCGTTTCCCAAAACGTCATGATGTAAAAATCGGCGATATCAATATGGAAGTAGATAACTGGACTGTTTATCATCCACTCTATCCGGAACGTAAGGTTGTAGACAATGTAAGTCTGAATGTACGAAAAGGTGAAGTGGTTGGTATCTATGGTCTGATGGGTGCCGGACGTACAGAGCTGGCCATGAGTGTATTTGGTCATGCATATGGTACCGGTATCACAGGTACTTTGAAGCTGGATGGCAAGGAAGTACACTTAAAGACTGTAAAAGATGCAATCAAACACAAAATTGCTTATGTAACGGAAGATAGAAAGGGAAATGGTCTGGTACTTTCCAATTCTATTAAGATTAATACTACATTGGCAAACTTGGATAGCATCAGCCCGAACAAGATTGTTGACCAGGATAAAGAATATCAGGTAGCAGTAGAGTACAAAGAAAAATTGAAAACAAAAACACCTAGTGTAGAGCAGAAGGTTGGTAATCTTTCCGGTGGTAATCAGCAGAAAGTTCTTCTGGCAAAATGGATGTTTGCAGATCCGGATGTCCTGATTCTGGATGAGCCTACCAGAGGTATCGACGTAGGTGCGAAATATGAAATTTATTGTATTATCAATGACCTTGTTGCAGCAGGAAAATCCGTTATCATGATTTCCTCTGAGCTTCCGGAGGTTCTTGGTATGAGTGACAGAATCTATATCATGAACGAAGGCAGATTTGTTGGTGAACTGAATGCAGAAGAAGCAACTCAGGAAATCATCATGAGTAATATCTTAAAATCAGGGGAGGGTGCATAAGAATGGAAAAAAGTAAAATTTCTTCATTTTTACAGAAATATATGATGGTCATTGCCCTTATTCTGATCATGGGATTTTTCTATATCCTTACAGGGGGTAAGATTTTATATCCACAGAACGTAAACAACCTGATTTCACAGAATGCTTATGTGTTTATCCTGGCAGTGGGTATGCTGCTCTGTATTTTAACAGGTGGTAACATCGACCTTTCCGTTGGTTCCGTTGTTTGCTTTACCGGTGGTATCGGTGCTCTTATGATGAGCAAGGGAATCAACATGTGGATTGCAGTAATCACAATGCTGGTTATCGGTTTACTGATCGGTATGTTCCAGGGATTCTGGGTTGCATACATAAAGGTTCCTCCTTTTATTGCAACACTGGCCGGAATGTATGGCTTCCGTGGTCTCTCCAACGTTGTATTAGATGGTCTGACCATCGGTGTAAACGATGAAACGTTCTTAAAGGTATTTGGTGGCGGTGCAGAATGTTATGTACCGGATTTTATAGGCAGTGGTGAAGGTCTTAACCTAACCTGTATCCTGATTGGTGTGATCGGTATTTTAATCTTTATTGGATTGGAGATCAAGAGCCGGGTTAACAGCAAGATGCGTGGTTATGAAACCAAACCATTTATTAATGAGCTTCTTTGGATTCTTGTAATCAGTGCAGTTGCTTTCTGGCTTACCTTCAAACTGGCAAATCATAAAGGTATTCCTACAGCGCTGATCTGGGTCGCATTAGTTGTTTTGGTTTATGGCTACATTACCACAAAGACCCGAACGGGACGTTATTTATACGCAGTCGGTGGTAATGAAAAAGCAACCAGTCTTTCCGGTATTAATACGAAAAAAGTTTATTTCATTGCATATAGTAACATGGGATTTTTAGCAGCTTTGGCAGGTATCATCGTACTCGCAAGAATGACAAATGCCGCACCTACCTATGGTCAGGGTTATGAAATGGATGCTATCGGTGCATGCTTCATTGGTGGTGCTTCTGCATACGGTGGAGTAGGTACTGTTGGTGGAACCATTATCGGTGCTCTTCTGATGGGTGTCATCACACAAGGTATGGTTATCGCAGGTATTGATGCCAACTACCAGCCGGTTGTAAAAGGTCTGGTATTGTTGCTGGCAGTTATCTTTGATGTATTATCAAAGAAAGAAAAGAAATAACAGGAGGTAGGATAGTAAGATGAAAAATTTATTACAAGTACTTAGAAAACATACTATGCAGATTGTCCTTGTCCTGGCTCTTCTTTTCTTTACCTTAATGACACAGGGAAAAATGCTTAGTCCTGCAAATATGAGTGCACTGATTGCTCAGAATGCATATGTATTTATTTTAGCAACCGGTATGTTAATGTGTATGCTGACAGGTGGTAACATCGACCTTTCCGTTGGTTCTGCTGTATGTCTTCTGGACGTACTTGGTGGTATCATGATGGTAAGAATTGGATGGCCTGTACCGGTAGCAATGTTATTAATGTTAGTTTGTGGTTTGATCATCGGTTCTGTTTTAGGTTATGTGATTGCATACCTGAACATTCCGCCATGGATCGCAACCCTGGCAGGTTACCTTGCATTCAGAGGATGGGGTACAGCTCTTTTGGGAAATGCTACCATCGGTGGTATTCCGGATGGCTTTTTGAAACTGTTTAACGGTACCGTTCCGGATATTTTCGGAGTAGAAGGCTTCAATGTTACCTGTTTTGTAGCCGGTATTATCGTTTGCTTAGTTTATGTATTTGCTGAAACCAGATCCAGAGCAACAAAACTGAAAAAAGGTTATGAAGCAGATACTCTGACAGCTGTAGTTGTACGTTGCGTTATCATCTGCGCGGTTGTATTATTCTATACCTATAAGCTGGCTATGAGCCAGGGTATTCCAATGAACCTGATCTGGGTTATGGTAGTTGTTCTTATTTACAACTTTATCACATCCAAAACAACCATCGGACGTTACTTCTATACTATCGGTGGTAATGTGGAAGCAACCAGACTTTCCGGTATCGATACAAAGAGAATTTATTTCCTGGCATATCTGAATATGCAGTTCCTTACTGTTATTGCAGCATGGATGACTCTGGCAAGGCAGACATCCGCAGCCGGCTCCAACGGTACAAACTTCGAAATGGATGCAATTTCTGCCTGCGTAGTAGGTGGTGTATCCGCATACGGTGGTTCCGGTACTGTATTTGGTATGGTTGTCGGTGCTACACTGATCGGTGTTATCAACATGGGTATGAACCTGATGGGTATCGATGCAAACTGGCAGAAGGTTGTAAAAGGTTTAGTTCTTCTGGCAGCAGTAGTATTTGAAATTTTAAATAATAAAGATAAAACAAAAGCATAATTTGAAGCGAAAAGTTAAGCTTAATTTTTGCTATTATTTGATATTAAAGAAAACTCTCATAGTAAACCCGGAAAAGGAGCGGTTCTGCATTGCAGTCCGCTCCTTTTTTAGTGTAAGATGGTAGGGAGAAAGCGAGGACGAAATATGACCCTACAACAGTTAAAATATGCACTTACCATAGCAGACTGTGGTTCCATGAACGAGGCTGCAAAGAGTTTATATATGTCACAACCCAGTCTTTCAGAGACTATTAAGGAATTGGAGGCGGAAATCGGTCTGGATATCTTTCTGCGTTCCAACAGAGGAATACAGATTACACCGGAGGGAGAAGAGTTTCTTGGCTATGCCAGACAGGTTATAGACCAGTACGGACTTTTACAGACCAAATATATCGAGAAACAGACCAAAGATCGTTTCAGTGTTTCCATGCAGCATTATACTTTTGCGGTAAAAGCATTTGTAGAAACAGTAAAGGAAATGGGAATCGGGCGATACGAATATGCAGCTCATGAAACGACCACCATGGATGTTATCGAGAATGTAAAGAACTTCAAAAGTGAAATCGGAGTGCTTTATTTAAATGATTTCAATGAAAAGGTCATGACAAAGATCATACGGGAAAACGGGTTGGAATTTATCGATCTGTTTACCTGTGACACCTTTGTTTACCTATGGGCAGAGCATCCCCTTGCCGGAAAAGAAAGCATTTCCATGGAAGAGCTGGAAGAATACCCCTGTTTGTCCTTTGATCAGGGAAAAAACCATTCCCTCTTCCTGGCAGAAGAAATGAAAAGCACCTATGAATACAAAAGACTGATCAAAGCCAATGACAGAGCCACCCTGCTGAATTTCATGGTGGGACTGAATGCCTATACCTTGTGCTCCGGTATCATTTGTGAAGAATTAAACGGAAGTGATTACGTGGCCATTCCGCTGAAGGAATCCGAAAAGATGCGAATCGGTTATGTCATTCGAAAGGGACAAAAGGTAAGCAAAATCGGACAGGTTTATATTCGTGAGCTGAAGAAATATAAAGATAATGTAATTTGAAGGCACATTCTGAGCCATATAAGTATCAAGGTAGTAATATTGAATGGTTATAGGAATACCCTATAACAGAGTCAAGGTTTCATGTATTAACACTTTTTCCGGTCAGCCCTGTATAATAGCAAACATAGAAAAAAGAAAGGCCCCGATAGAAACGGAAAATAAAAAGCATCCGGGAAAGAAAAACGGGCGAGGAGGAAAAAGTTATGAAAAAAAGATTATTAGCAAGTGTACTTGCAGGAGTATTAGCACTGGGAGTGCTGACAGGCTGCGGAAGCAGTTCAAAAGAGGATAAAGTGATTACGGTTGCAGCATCCCCTACACCACATGCAGAGATTCTGGAAGCTGCAAAAGATATTCTGGCAAAAGATGGCTGGACACTGGAAATCAAAGAGTTCGAAGATTATGTTATTCCAAACGAAGTAGTAGAAAGTGGCGAGTTAGATGCCAACTACTTCCAGCATGTTCCATACTTAGACAGCTTTAATGAAGAAAAAGGTACACACCTGGTAAGCGTTGGAAAGATTCATTATGAACCATTTGGTATTTATCCGGGAACAAAGAGCAGTCTGGATGAACTGGCAGAAGGTGATGTAATTGCTATTCCAAATGATACAACAAATGAAGCAAGAGCCCTTCTTCTGTTACAGGATAATGGTTTGTTAACCTTGAAAGATGGTGTCGGACTGGAAGCAACAGTAAATGATATCGTAGATAATCCAAAAGGAATTCAATTCCAGGAACTGGAAGCAGCACAGGTATCCAGAGTCGTAGATGAAGTAGCTTTTGTAGTATTAAACGGTAACTACGCTTT
>JBJENT010000187.1:0-9988 GCA_051880335.1 Lachnospiraceae bacterium | reverse complement strand
GGCTTTCGTAAATTACAGTCTCTTTTATCTGTTTTCTTGTTCCGCCTACGCATTTTAGTATTCCAAATTCCTGTATTCTTTTGTTTGCGCTGGCAGCAAAAATATTAGAAATAACGGTTACAGACATAAAAGAAATGAGCAGCCCTAAAATCAGTGCAGGAACAGCAATGATCAAAGAATAGGTTCCACCATAGTTTCCGTAGTCTGGCCCTAGAAAATCCGTAAGCATTTTATTCCCACTTGTAGCAAAACACATGACTGCAGTAACAAGTGATGTGGATAGCGAAATAGCAAAAACAGTTCCTAAAGTTCTTTTTCGGTTTAATTTGATCTGACTAAGTGCAAGCTGTGATGTTACCTTCATTGCTTCATCACCTCGTCTTTTATGATCTTTCCGTCACTGATGGTGATAACCCGATCAGCCTGAAGTGCTATTTTTTCGTCATGTGTAACTAAGAGAATAGTTTGATTGTATTTCTGATTTGCAAGCTTAAGGACGTCTATAATTTCTCCGCTGGTCTTACTGTCCAGGTTCCCTGTGGGTTCATCAGCCAGTATAAAAGCAGGTTCATTAATTAGCGCTCTGCCAATGGAGACTCTTTGCTGCTGCCCACCCGACAATTGTCCCGGCAGATGAGATGCTCTTTTATCAAGACCAAGCATTTTGATGATTTCTTCCAAACGCTTCTTGTTTTCTTTTCTCCCGTCAAGCTTCCAGGGTAAAGCGATGTTTTCTTCTGCTGTGAGAGTTGGAATAAGATTATAGAACTGATATATAATGCCAAGATTCCTCCGTCTGAAAATTGCAAGTTCATCTTCACTCATATTAGATATATCGATTCCTTCAATCATTACAGATCCGCTTGAGGGCTTATCGATTCCTCCGATCATATTCATCAGAGTCGATTTCCCTGAACCGGAGGCACCTATAATTGTTACAAATTCTCCTCTTTCAACAGAAAAAGAAACATGGTTTAAGGCTACTACTTCGGATTCGCCTTGACCATATTTCTTTGTTAATTCTGTTACTTCTAAAACAGCCATTTTGTTTTCCTCCTCATTTTCTGTATAGATAGTAACAACTCAAAATGACTGCTTTGTGACAATATGAAAAATAATTGTGACAATTTAGTCACTTAAACAGCTTCAATATAAATGTTGCCCCTTGTCCATTGCCACCAAAATCTACGTCTATATCGCCCCCTTGCCCTTTGATAATGGATAAGGCAAGTGGCATTCCGATTCCATATCCATTCTCGTTGGTAGAGTATTCAAATCGTTTAAATAATGCAGAATAATTACTACGGTCCATTCCGGTTCCATTGTCCGTAACAGATATCCAGTAATACATAGGATTTTCACCACTATTGATATTTATGGTACTTTCATCCGGTGAATGTTCTATGGCATTTTTTATAATATTTGTAAGGGCTTCAATAGTCCATCGTTTGTCACAGTTTATGATACAATCGTTTTTAAGTTCCAATGTCTGATTATGGATATCCAGTAATATGCTGACAGATGGTTTTACTGCCTCAATCAGCTCTGATGCTTTTACCTCTTTCTTTAAAAAAGTAATGGCGTGGGCATCGATTTTTGCCATTTTTAAAAGAGCACCTACGAGCCATTCTAATTTATTTAAAGAAAGCTTAATATTATGGATAAATTCTGATTGCTTTTCCGGCTCGGCATCTTCCAGCAGATCCGCCATGATCATCATGGATGTAATGGGTGTTTTTAGCTGATGAGAAATGTCTGCCATGTATTCCGCAAGAATATCCCTTTCTGCTTCCGCATTTTTTATCTGTTCATTTTTGGTTTGAACAAGGGAATAAATATCATTTTTAAGAATGCTGAAGGCACCTTCCTTATTGTCCCTGATATCTACTTCTTCATCGGAAAGAAAGCCTTTCAAAAATTCCGACAGCTGCTCTATTTCTTTTTTCCTAATCCACACGATATCCAATCCCCCGCACTGTCTCAATATTTATTGCTTCACCCAGCTTTTCACGCAGACGCTTCACATAAACGGTGAGAGTATTATCTTCAACAAAATTTCCGTCTACATCCCAGATTTTATCTAAAATTTGGGAACGTGATAACAAGACTCCTTTATTATTTGCGAAGATTAGTAAAAGTCTGTATTCAAGTGCAGTAAGTTCAATAGCATTGCCATCCACAAAGACTTTCCCTGCTTCCGTATTAATTTCGGTATTTCCGATTCGGATAAGATTTGGCGTTCTTGCTTTGGAATTCTGGTTTGACAAGGTGCGTTTAACCCTTGCCAACAATTCTCTTATTCTGAATGGCTTTACCACATAGTCTGCAGCTCCGTCTTCAAAGGCCTTTACAATATTATTTTCATCATCTACTACTGTTAAGAAAATAATAGCTGTAGTTGTTGTTTTTAACTTATCGCTCACGTCGAATCCGATGCCATCTGGCAGCTGCATATCTAAAATGGCAAGGTCAAAATTGATTTCTGTGATGATATCAAGTGCATCCTTTATATTTGTGACATGTGTAGCCTCATAACCTTCCATTTCCAGAGCATATTTTATTCCCGATGCAATCATTGCATCATCTTCCACCAATAAAATTTTTGTCATCTTCTCTCCTCCGGAGATGTTTATTTATAAACAAATTTTACCATATTATGTTGATTTTACCAGTGTAATACCATAGAGGAAAATATGTCATTGAGTAAGTCGGGACCTGCCTACACCTAACCAAACTAAATGGTCGGTTGATGAAAATACATAAGTATGCAGCCGGTTTATTTCTTCTTGTAGGAGTCCTTCACCTGGTTCTGGTTTTGAAGGTTATGGATACAAGAGATATTCTGGTGACAGTATCTGGGATTTTAGCACTGCTTGCAGCAATGCTCCTTACTGTGCTATGTCACGTGATAAAGAACAGAAAAGTGGAAATCCGTTTTCACCGCATTTTGTCATGCATCATTGCAATCCTGCTGGTAGTACATATGGTTTCATATGCCATTGATTTCAACGATTATAAAACTGCAATCAGCCGGATCACAATAGATGAAATAGATTTAAGCGAGATAGATGATGGAGAGTATATCGGAGAATGTGATGCCGGTTATATTTATGCCAAAGTAAAAGTAGTGGTAGAAGATCACTCCATAAAAAGGATTTCTATTTTGGAACATAATCATGAACGTGGTGCGGCAGCAGAATCCATTATTGAAACAATGGTAAAAAAACAAAAAGTGGATGTGGATGCTGTGACAGGTGCTACGAACAGCAGCCTGGTGATAAAAAGGGCATGTGCGAATGCCCTTTTGCAATAGAAGAGCTTTTTGCTTTCTGCTCAAAACTATGATGAAAAAGGACTTCTGGAACATTGTTATCCTATAATATTAAATTTCATTAAAATATGAGGTATAATATAAATATTATATTTGTTCGAAAAGAATCTTAGGAAGGTGAAGTGTGTGTCAATTTATCAGGATGGAATATGGGGGTTAGTTGTTGCTGATGCTCTTGGTGTTCCGGTGGAATTTACATCAAGAAGAGAAAGAGAACTGGACCCGGTAACGGGGATGCGTCAATATGGTACTTACAATCAGCCAAAGGGAACATGGTCTGATGACAGCAGTATGACATTGGCCACACTGGACAGCATAAAGTCTGCCCGTGGAATTGATGATAAAGATATCATGGATAAGTTTTTGGCGTGGTATATAGAGGGAAAATATACACCCTTTGGCGAGGTGTTCGACATAGGTATGGCTACTTCCAGGGCACTTAGCAGATATCGAATGGGGGAAGAACCCACAAAATCCGGTGGGAATGGTGAGAAAGACAATGGAAACGGTTCCCTCATGAGAATTTTACCGGTCTGTTTGTATTTGTTTGAGAGGCAAAAGACGATATGCACTTCTGAAGATGAAAGTATATATATGATCCATAATGTGTCAGCCCTCACACATGGACACCTCCGCAGTCAGATGGCATGCGGCATGTATTATTTTATGGTAAAAGCGATTCTTGAAAAAGAAGGAGCGTTGACGGAGAGGCTTCAGGAAGGTCTGGATAAGTCATTTGAGTATTATAGAAAAGACTTTGGAAATCATAAAGAATTGAAATGGTATTCCAGATTATTTGATCTGAATACTTTTCAGAAAACTCCATCGGAACAGATAAGGAGCAGCGGTTATGTAGTAGATACCATAGAAGCAGCTGTATGGTGTCTTATCACAACAGATTCCTATGATACTGCTGTGCTGAAAGCTGTAAATCTTGGCGATGATACGGATACAGTGGCCGCAGTAACAGGTGGACTGGCAGGTTTGTACTATGGGTATAAAAATATTCCAGGCGACTGGTTAGCAGCAATTCAAGGCAGAGAATGGATTCAGGAACTGATAGCAGGAATGGATTCAGGAGCTGATAGCAGGAGTGAAAGATGAGAGGGTGGTTTGATGGAATATGCGTTGCTGGATAAAAATAAGGTAGATGTCTACAAAGATTATCTCACACCAGAGGCATACAGTAGAAGAAACGAAGACAGTGTTTTTTACTATGGAGCGATTTGTGAAGGGAAAATAGTTGGTGTGGCGGCTTTTGCAGCAGATGGCGAGAGCGAACTTCTCAGTGTGGCAGTTTCTCCCAAATGGCAGAAACAGGGAATTGGTAGTGAACTGGTAGACGGGATCGTGGATATGGTAAAAGCCTGTGGCAGTACAATGCTGGAGACCATTCTGGTTGTACAGGATGATAAAGAGGAAGGGATAGATAAATTCCTTTGGCGTTGTGGCTTTAACGAAGAAGAGGAGCATTTAGTAGGAGGTTTTACATTCAAGGACGTTAAAAATAATGATGTGATCAAAAAGATAAGAGATAAAAAGCTTCCTGAACAGGTAAAGAGTCTGTCTCAGGTTTCCAAAATGGAAGCACGTGACTTTGGAAGCAGCCTGATGAAAAAAGGCATTTATCCCGGATGGGAAACAGGAAGTTTCAATGAACGGTTGAGTTCTGTATATATGGAAAGAGGTCGGATTTCAGCCTGTCTTCTGTTTTCAGACGAAGGGGATGATGTAAATCTGGAATTTGCATATGTTGATCCTCAAAACAGGAACCAATTGATCTTTTTGTATCTTGTTGCAAATTCCATTTTAAAGGCAGAATCAGACTATGCGGAAGATACAAAGATATGGACAGTTGCCATGAATGAAACGTCGGAGGAACTTCTGAAAAAGCTATTAGGTGATCACTTAAAAACAGAACGACTTGTCAGTTACACGCTACGACTTTCAAAATAGAACAGTGAAAGAAAGGGGAGAAAAGATGGGAGGATCAACTACACAAGTAGGAAAAAGGAAAATTCAAACACCGAAAGTTACGCATACAATGGGTGCACCAACGCAACAGGCAATGGATGTGGCATCTGCAACGCCTGTAACGGTTTTGGGACAAAATCAAGTGGGCACACAGAATACGGTTGCAAGTGGAATAATGTCTAATCATGTGAGTGGAGTAGATACTCCGGATGCAGGGGAACCGGCTCCACAGCTTCCTGAACAGAAACATAAGTCGCTTTTCCGAAGGAAAAAAGAAAAACGGGAAAAGAAAAAGCAGGAAAAATTAAAGAAGAAAAAGTTAGAGCAGGAAGAATTTGAGCAGGAAGAATTTGAACAGGAAGAATTTGGACATGAAAGATTTGTGAAAGAAGATTCCATATTCATAGAAGATGAACAGGAAGAGGAGGATAAAGATACATATCTGCTGAAAATAGAAGATAACATAGAGAGAATGGACAGAGAATTTGAAGCGGAACTTAAAAATCCCCAGGTTAAAAGGGCGGTTCTTGCAAAACATCACAATGAAGTATGGAACTCTTTAACAGACGAAGAGAGGACTTCATTGAAAAATTATACATATGATTATAAAACCTCGGATGGTCATCCTTATTTTACAACGATGAATGCCATTTTGCGTAAAGGGTTGTATGAGAAAGGCAAAGGAAAAGATACACCATTTCAAAGAGGTGCCGCAGATGATGTGGTTGAAAAATCAAAACTGAATTACGATGCAGTTACAAATTGCATCAATGCACTCAAAAAGTCGAAATTACCTCAGGATATGATTTTCAGGCGCGGAACAAGTATGATTACACTTTTATACATGCTTAGGCTCAATAATTCTGATGATCCAAAAGACTGGATGAAACAATTAAGGAAAGACCTTGATATGTATAACGAAGGAACGAATGTTATTATGGACAGAGGTTTTTTTAGTACTGCTTCCTTTCCCAACACGGGTCTCGATGGTGAGGTTGAGTGGATCATACAAGGACATGCCGGGGATGAAGCTTATTTTATCGGAGAAGAAAGTACATTTTGGGAAGAAGGAGAAACTCTTTTTCAGGCAGGTACAAGATTTCGTTTGTTAAAAATATGTCCACCCGGAACAGGCGGGAAGATATACGTGGGGGACCAAAAGACAACCTGGAAGGTTTATTTGGAAACAATAACTGATTTTGGCCCTTTACGTGGTGGTAAAAAACACCTGGAGTAAGCACTTTGCGTGGTGGTAAATAATAGTTGGAGTATGCTTTTTATGTGGCAGTAAATAATGCCTTGAGTAAGCACTTTGCGTGAAAGTAAATAGTATCTTGAAAAAATTTTTTGAGATGTGTCTGGAAATAATATGAAATAGAAAGGAGAAGGCTGGAGAATTTATGTCAGAGAGAAAAAGAAGAGAAACACCACAGGGATCCCTGAGCGGTGAGGTGGTTTTTGAGGTTATGAATAATGACGGTTTGAAGTGTGCAGATTGCAGGTTTAGAATACCGGATGGCGGGGTGTTACGTTGCCATAAATATGATATGAAACCGGTAGAAGTTTTAAATGGTGGAGATTGTATAAAATATAAGCCGGAATGAAATGTAAGCAGAATAAAATATGTGAATCAGGTAAAATATCGGTAGATTAATAACGAAGCAGAGGCCATAAGATGAGTCCAAGTTTCTCTCATCTTACGGTCTCTTTTACTTTTATTCCGTAGTGGCAGCTCCCTTGTGGAATCATGGCTTATATCCATTTTCAGATGTTGTTTCTAGCTCGTCGGCTACGTCTGGCTACTTTTCCAGCTGCTTTTGGGCCACTTTACTGCTGCAAACTCTTTAAAAATAAACTAAGCAGTAGTGTCTTTCTGCATCAACCCACCATGTGGAGAATTTCTTACTGCTAATATCAAAATGCCTGTTTTGTGGGCAGTAAAACGTCCATTTTCTCAGGAGATGATTTCAAATGGCATGCAAAAATTTGTGAAAAAATACTGCCTGCTTTTCAAAAATTCAAAATGGGCAGTAGGCATTCTTGCGACACATGTGTCATGTAGTCTATAAGAATGTGGAAGGGCAGATATGTTAAGTATATGGACATATAGGAGAGAAGTAGATATAGTTTTTAGAGTAGAATTGACGAGATTTTGGGAAAATGGCAGCATAAAAATGACGAAAATGAAGGAATAGTACAAACTGAAATTAACGAATTTGCAGAAAACCTGTAACGAATTCCTATTTTTTCAAATATATCTAATAGATTAACAAAAACCAGTCAGAAAGGAGGTGGAAAGTTTGGAATCCATGGATGAAATTTATCAGGAATATGCCCAAAGCGTGTATCGCTTTTTACTGTCGAAAACCTTAAGCCAGGACCTGGCGGAAGAACTCACCCAGGAAACCTTTTATCAGGCTATCAAAAGCATTGATCGGTTTGACGGAAGCTGCAAACTTTCTACCTGGCTGTTTGGTATCGCGAAAAACCAGTGGTACAACTATAACCGTAAACATCCTCAGATGCAGGATATATCGGAGTATCAGGATGAATTGAAGTCGGATGAGTCAGCGGAAGATGTGGTCTTGAAATCTTTAAAAAGGGTGGAACTGGTGAGCATGCTTCACAACTGTCCGGAACCCTATCGAGAGGTGCTGTACCAGAGGATTTTCGGGAACCTGTCTTTCCGGGAAATCGGAGAAGTGCTGGGCAAATCTGAAAACTGGGCAAGAGTAACCTATTATCGAGGAAAACAGCAGCTAAAGGAAAGGATGATGAAACATGAAAATTAGAATTCCATGCACTATGATAAAAGATATTATGCCGACTTATCTGGATGAGTTAACCTCTCAGGAAACCAATGAAATGATAGAAGAGCATCTGAAAGAATGTGAGGAGTGCAGTCATCTGTTTGCGGACATGAGAGAACCCAAAACAGATGAAACGGAAAAGAATAAAGAGACTGCTGAAATAGACTTTTTGAAGAAAAATAGAAAACGTTCCAAACGAATTTTGAAAATTTCCATGCTTATTGCAGTAATCGGCCTTTTCATCGGGCTGATGGCGCCACTTTTTGTAAAGCACGAACTGTCCTGTGAGGAGGTGGATCTGAATCTTACCGTTGGAGATGTGACAATAGATACAGAATATGTGGAGGATGGATTGCTCAGTCTGACAGCAAAGGCATATGGATCTTATGGGATCAGCAGAATTGATTTTGAGGAAGAGAATGAGACAGTTATCATCAAAGTGATTGGAGCAAGAGACAGGATATTTACGGAGCCTGTTTATATGGCTATGTATAATCCTGCTCACACCATAAAAGAAGTCAGACTGGGAAACAGCATTCTTTGGAAGGATGGAATCACTATTTCTCAGGATACATTAAGAAGCTATAAGACAGCCCATCCCTATGTGGGGGATCATGTAAAAAATGGAGAAACCCTGTCTGCTCTCAAAGTATCAGACACCTTGGGCGGATATGCAATGGAGCTTCATACCAAGGAAGAACCCTATGGGATGACAATTACCCTGCAAAAACCGGTGGAAGAAGAAAAAGAAAGCTACCTGAATCGTTATATGGGATTTGCTGCATGCAACTGTATGGCGCTTATTGATAATTTGTCTTATGTAAATTTTCAATATGAGGTAGCAGGAGAACCAAGGGAAATAGAGTGGAACCTGGAAAGAGCAAATCAGCAGCTTGGAAAACCGGTTAAGGAATATGGTGAATCAGAAATTTCTTTGGAAAGTCTGAAATGGGATTATTGGAAGTGATCAGAAAAAGAAGAAAAATAGATGCCTGGAACAAGAGCTACAATAAAAAAGGACTTCTGTGATAATGAAATCATAGAAGTCCTTTTGGCATTGCGTAACGATTCAAAATCCCATTTTCAAAGCAAAGTTTTGTATCCTTCCTTAGGACTAAAATCCATTTCCCGGGAATTTTGGGATTCCATCAAAACCGACCTGCAGATCAGCATCTGTAGGAATGTAATCTGTCATCTTTCCATCATGGAATTTTTCATAGGCCACCATATCGAAATAGCCGGTACCTGTTAAACCAAAGAGGACCGTCTTTTCTTCTCCGGTTTCCTTGCACTTCAGAGCCTCATCGATGGCTGCACGGATCGCATGGGAGCTTTCCGGAGCAGGGAGAGTACCCTCTGTTCTGGCAAAGAACTCAGCTGCCTGGAATACAGAGGTCTGTTCTACAGCCACAGCTTCCATGAGTCCATCATGATACAGCTGGGAAAGAGTAGTGCTCATACCATGGAAACGAAGACCACCGGCACAGCCGATGATAATATCCGGAGTAACATTGTATTTATCCAAAGCAGCTTTTGCTTCCAGACCAATCACAGACTGATGCAAAAGAACCTGATTCAGTACACTACCAAGTACATAACGATATCCTTCATTTTTTGTAGCCACTTCAACTGCTTCAGAGATAGCACATCCAAGAGAACCTGTTGTTCCGGGATGGGCTGCTAAAATCTTGCGATCTACTTCGGTATCCATGGATGGAGAAGGAGTAACGTTTGCACTGTATGTACGCATCACTTCTCGTCTGAATAGTTTCTGTTCATAGGATACTTTTACCATGTAAACCTTACAGTCTAAATCAAAGCATATCTGATTACAGCGTTATACAATGCTCCAAATACGATTAATAGTTATTAT
>JBJENT010000186.1:0-10055 GCA_051880335.1 Lachnospiraceae bacterium | reverse complement strand
ACATCGCCCTTTCACGGCGGTAACACGGGTTCGATTCCCGTCGGAGTCAGTTTTTAATTATATATGGCGTGATAGCCAAGTGGTAAGGCCCCGGTCTGCAACACCGTCATCGCCGGTTCAAATCCGGCTCACGCCTCTAAAAAAAGATGAGATATTTTTATCTCATCTTTTTTTATGGAAGTATTATGAGGGTTATAGGACAAAATCGTCCTATAACTCATTGAATGTGTTAGTGAGACCGCTGGAAAACATTGAACTGGTATTCTAATAATTGTTTCTGCTAATCATTATGACGATCAATCATTGTCGTGGTCATCGTCGTCATCCTTGTCGTCATCATCCTTATCATCGTCATCATCACAGTCATCACCTTTATGGAAAGAAGATAATGGATTTTGGCCATCTTTTTCTGGATCTGGTGTTTCGCTTGAACCGGAAAGATTAGAAGGATTTCCGGGTAATAAAGGCTGCTTTGAAGGATCAACGCCAGGCGTGGAGTTGGTTGAGTCTGAGGCTGGAGTAGTGGTATCTGAAGAAAAAGCAGGAACGATTTTCTCGGAATCTGATGTCAAAATAGTTACAATTTGGATTTGCTGGTTAAAATGACTGTTTAATTCAGCAACCAAAGTTTCTTCTGTTCTGGTTTTCCATTTCTCTTTGGCGGAAGCTATGGTCAAAGTGATTTGTCCCTCATCGGACAGATAGCCCATGTCCATTGCCAGATCAGCCAATTCGTCTGAAACCAGAATTAACTTTTTGCCATAGAAACGATAACCGTCTGTTAGCAAAACTCCATCATTATTTAGACCATCCAAATGAATAACACGCTGAAAGCGATTGATACTCATTTGAACATCGGGATTGATTTGCATTCGTACAGTACCTACAGGAGATTGCCATAGATGGAAACATCCAGTTGTAAGAATAAAAAGACAAGCTACGGATGCTACCAAGTATAGGAGCTGCGGGCTGATAAATTGAGTTTTTCGGTTCGCAGAAGGGAGAACAACCTGATCCAGGGTCTGACCAACTTCATAACCAAGATTGGGAACTTTGATAAAGCGACCTTCCTGATCTAATACAACGGCATAGCTTAAGCCGCATTCCATAACCAGATATTCCATCAGTCTTCTCCTTTCCCCGGATTCAACCGGCATAAATGTCCACGTATGATTTCAAAACCATTGGTAAAAGCAAGCAGCAGTGCAAACAGATACTTTCGATGTCTTTCTAAAGTTTTCGGTTCTACACCGGTTCCCTTTGCCAGTGCAGTTATGGGAAGCTTGCCGGTGGAGGTGAGATGCTCTAACAGGACAGGATTTTGTCTGGCAAATCTCAGCACCTGCTGGCAGGCATCCAGAGTACGACTCTGTTTCGGACAATTCTCGGCAATATCGGTCAATTTTAGCCCATAATGGGCCAGCTGCTTTGCAAAATCATCAATTTCTTCTCTGGTAGCATGACGGGCCTGCAGAGAAGCGATGTCATCACGTCCGGAATCCATTTGTTCAAGCAAAGTGGGACTATTATCTTCATCACTGACTTTTTGATTCAGAGAAAGGAGACCTTTGTGTCGTTTCTCTCTGCGGTAATGATCAATCAACCTGTTACGTATCACTGTGGATGCAAGAGGAAGAAAAGCTCCCTTGGAACGCTGATAGGACATAACTGTTTCGTGAAAAGCAAACATAGCAATCCCCAATTCTTCATCCTGTCCCTCGATGGGAGGACGTTTTAAGAATTTTGCTGTTTCTGCTTTGATAAAGGGAAGATATTGACGCACCAGCGCATCTGCTTCCACTATGTCGTCTTTGGCCGCGTATACTCGGCTGATGATATCCTGTTCCATCATTTTAAGCTCTCCTTCATGATGATAGAATACGAAAAGAACACTCCTGTTTTCAGGGTGATGATAAAAATTATCAGTGAAAAACAAAAGTCCTTAAAAATGCCAAAAGATTATAAACCCATTATATATGGTAATCCTGTTTACAACCAGTAAAATAAGGGTTAATCTATTTTCAGAAACCAAAAGTAGATGTAAAATAGGAAGTAGAAAGAACTGAAAATATAAAGAGGGAAAATGTCATATGTCAGAAAAATGTACCCATAATTGTGATAGCTGTGGTGCAAACTGCGGGGACAGAAACACACTGCAGAAAGGAGCGAACTCCTTTCTAAAAGCACCGCATCCGGAAAGTAAAATCAAATATGTGATTGGTGTTGCCAGCGGGAAAGGCGGGGTAGGCAAATCTACTGTAACTGCCCTTATTGCTACAATGCTTCAGAAAAGAGGATATCAAACAGCCATTTTGGATGCGGATGTGACAGGCCCTTCCATTCCAAAAGTGTTTGGAGTACATGGTAAGGCTGAAATAGTAGAAGGCGCCATGTATCCGGTGTTTACACATACAGGGATTCAAATCATGTCTACCAATTTGATTTTGGATCAAGAAACAGACCCGGTAGTATGGCGAGGCCCCATTGTTGCCGGCGTGGTGCAGCAGTTTTGGACTGATGTTGTATGGACAGATGTGGATGTGATGCTGATTGATATGCCTCCCGGAACAGGAGATGTACCCCTTACAGTGTATCAGTCCATTCCTTTGGACGGACTGGTTGTGGTAACGTCACCACAGCAGCTGGTTTCCATGATCGTAGAAAAGGCAATCCATATGTCTGAAATGATGGATATTCCTCTTTTGGGTCTGGTTGAAAATGATTCCTATTATATATGTCCGGATTGCGGAAAGAAACATTTTATTTATGGAGAAAGTAAACTGGAAGAAACAGCAGCGCAGTTTGGAATTGAAAATGTGGTCAGACTGCCCATCCTGCCAAAACTGGCAGAGGATTTTGACCAGGGGGAAGCGGAAAGCTTTGATTGCAATCTTTTGGGAAAAGAAATCCATGCCTTTCTGGATAAAATGATGGAATTTGAGAATTGTTAAAAGCAGAAGAACATAATAAAGGGAAAGGATACGTGTTTTGGAACAACTGCATGATAATGGGTTATAAAGAAAATGGGAAGGAGCAGCATATGAGTGTGGAATCAATGGAAACTTTGAAAAAGTGGGTAAACGAAAGTGATAATATTGTTTTCTTTGGTGGTGCCGGCGTATCCACAGAAAGTGGAATTCCGGATTTTAGAAGTGTTGATGGACTTTATAATCAGAAATATGATTATCCTCCGGAAACCATCTTAAGTCATACATTTTTCCGGAGAAAGACAGATGAATTTTTCCGTTTCTATCGAGATAAAATGCTTTATTTAGATGCCAAACCAAACGCTGCGCATAAGAAACTTGCAGAATGGGAAGAACAAGGAAAGCTGAAGGCTGTTGTAACACAGAATATTGATGGCCTACATCAGGCTGCCGGCAGCAAACATGTTTTAGAACTTCATGGCAGTGTACTTCGCAATTATTGTGAAAACTGTGGTAAGTTTTATGATGTTTCTGCAATCAAAAATTCGGAAGGCATTCCAACCTGTGAATGTGGAGGACTGATCAAACCGGATGTGGTTTTATATGAAGAAGGTTTGGATGACAATATTCTTCGGGAATCTGTTTATCGAATCAGCAATGCAGATGTTTTGATCATCGGAGGCACTTCTCTTGGCGTATATCCGGCAGCCGGGTTGATAGATTATTATAGAGGAAACAAATTAGTGCTGATTAATAAAACGCCGACGCCAAAGGATTCCATGGCAGACTTGATTATTCATGGAAGCATTGGGGAGGTTTTTTCTCAGTTATAACATGGGAAAACTGCGACATGAGAGAAAGCATGACATGATAAAAACATGAAGAATTCGTAAAAAAGAAAGGGAAGCTGATTGTTATAGTTTACAATCAGATGAATTGGAAAATGGATATACAAGTAGGGGATATTTTAAAACTGAAAAAGAAACATCCTTGTGGCAGTGCTGAGTGGGAAGTGCTTCGTATCGGAATGGACTTTCGATTAAAATGTATGGGTTGCGGACATCAGATTATGATTGCAAGAACCGCAACGGAAAAGAATGTGCGTGAGATCAGAAAGGTAGATAATCCATAAATAAAAAGTGCAGAAACCCTTGATTTATCCAGAAGAACATGCTAAAATATCAATTCGTGATATATTTATTCCTTGCTCTCGCTGAAACGAGGGCCAGAGACCAAAAGGAGGTACTAACATGACAAAATACGAATTAGCCGTTGTTGTTAGCGCAAAACTCGAAGACGATGAAAGAGCTAAAGTTATTGATAAGGCTAAAGCTTTAATCGAAAGATTCGGAGGCCAGATCACAAACGTTGATGAATGGGGTAAGAAGAGACTTGCTTACGAAATTCAGAAAATGAAAGAAGGCTTCTATTACTTCATCCAGTTCGAAGCTGAGACGTCTGCACCGGCAGAAATTGAAAGCCGTATCCGTATCATGGATGGCGTAATCAGATATTTGTGCGTGAAACAGAACGAGAAGTAAGATAGGAGAACGTATGAATAAAGTTATTCTTATGGGACGTTTAACAAGGGACCCTGAAGTGAGATATTCTCAAGGGGATACCCCATTGGCAATTGCAAGATATACTCTTGCTGTAGATCGTAGATTTAACCGAGGTAACGGTGGTGATAATCAGCAGACAGCAGATTTCATTAACTGCGTAGCATTTGGAAGAAGCGGAGAGTTTGCTGAAAAATACTTACACAAAGGAACAAAGATTGTGGTAACAGGTCGTATCCAGACTGGTAGTTATACCAATAAGGATGGACAGACCGTATATACCACAGAAGTAGTTGCCGAAGATCAGGAATTTGCTGAAAGCAAAAACAGTGCCGGTTCCGAAGGGGGCTTCACCGGCGCAGGCAGACCAGCTCCTGCTCCATCAGGTGCAGTAGATGGCTTTATGAATATTCCGGATGGAATCGACGAAGAATTGCCGTTTAACTAATTATTAATTTTTAGATAGGAGGCACTCAAATGGCTTTTAATAAAACAGAAAAAGCTGATTCTCCAATGAAGAGAAGAGGCGGTTTACGTAGAAGAAAAAAAGTTTGTGTATTTTGTGGTAAAGACAATGTGATCGATTACAAAGACACAAATAAATTAAAAAGATATGTGTCTGAAAGAGGTAAAATTCTTCCTAGAAGAATTACAGGTAACTGTGCAAGACATCAGAGAGCTCTTACAACAGCTATTAAGAGAGCGAGACACCTCTCGCTCATGCCTTATGTTCAGGACTAGAGCTTGCTTATATAGGTGAATGATAAGGAGCTGTCGCTTTAACGAATGAAAATTTGTGAAGCGGCAGCTCTATTTTTGTTAAATCGAAAACCTTTTGAAAACGCATTGGGGAAGAAAAAAGAGCTTTATGTCGCCTTGTGGCGGTGTAAGGCTACAAAATATGATGGCATAATAGATAGAAAAATGGTATACTAGTTCCATATCGGAGTTTTTACCACGATAAGTGAGGATTGCCATGAAAAATAATGTTAAATTAAAGGGTAGAATAAAGTTTAACTTTATGGCCTCTATTTATATGGGATGCCTTCTTCTACTGATTGATATAGGGATCTATACACTGGATGTTCGTGCAGGACTGGTAATTTCTGTCTTTTTGGCGTGCTATTTTCTTACATTTGGTCTGATTTATTTATATGCGAAACCCATCATTATGAATGAAATGATCAGTTTTGCGACCCAGTATGGGCAGATTCAGAGAAGACTTTTAAGAGATCTTGAACTTCCCCATGCGCTGCTGGATGATCAGGGAAAGATTATCTGGACCAATAAAGAGTTTGAGAAGCTGACCCATAAGGAAAAGGGTTACAAGAAGTCGATTACCACTCTTTTTTCCTGTATCACAAAGGACAAACTTCCCGGCAGGGGAACAGAGTATATGACAGAACTGGATCTTCAATATGAAGGCCGGGATTTTCACGTAAAGATGAAAAAGATATCCTTACGTGATATGGCAGCGAAAAGTGATATTTTATCTACGGAAAGCTATGATGGCTATCTGATTGTGGCTTACTTTTTTGATGAAACAGCACTTAAGATTGCACTGCGTGAGATTGATGATCAAAGCCTGGCGGTAGGGCTTATCTATCTGGACAATTATGATGAAGCTCTGGAAAGTGTAGAAGAGGTAAGACGTTCTCTTCTGATAGCGCTGATCGATCGTAAGGTAAATAAATATATTGGTGCGGTGGACGGAATCGCCAAGAAACTGGAAAAAGATAAATATCTGGTTATCATGAGAAAGAAATCCGTGGTACAGCTTCGGGAGAGTAAGTTTGATCTGCTGGAAGATGTAAAAACCGTAAATATTGGAAACGAAATGGCAGTTACCCTCAGTATCGGTATCGGTGTGGATGGTCTTACATATGCCCAGAACTACGAATTTGCCCGAAATGCCATTGATTTGGCCCTTGGACGAGGCGGAGACCAGGCCATTGTAAAAACGCCTGAAACGGTGACATATTTTGGTGGTAAGAGTCAGCAGGTAGAAAAGAATACCAGAGTAAAAGCCCGTGTGAAAGCCCAGGCTCTTCGTGAGATCATCACTGGAAAAGACCGGGTTATTATTATGGGCCACAGACTTGCGGATGTGGACAGCTTTGGTTCTGCAATCGGTATCTACAGAATTGCAAAAACCCTGGAAAAGAAGGCTCATATTGTAATCAATGATGTTTCTTCTTCGGTACAGCCTTTTGTGCAGCTTTTTAAAGATAATCCGGAATATGAAGAGGATATGATCATCGGAAGCACTGCGGCCATGGAACTTTCCGGAAGTAACAGTGTGCTGGTTGTGGTGGATGTGGACAAGCCAAGCATTACAGAATGTCCGGAACTTCTGAAAACCTGTAAAGCTATTGTGGTATTAGACCATCATAGAAGGGGCTCAGAAACCATTGAAAATGCGACTCTGTCCTATGTAGAAGCCTATGCCTCTTCTGCATGTGAAATGGTTTCCGAGATTTTACAGTATATCGGAGACAATATTAAAATCAAACCGGATGAAGCAGACTGTATGTATTCCGGTATTATGATCGATACCAATAACTTTATGACAAAGACCGGCGTCAGAACCTTTGAAGCGGCAGCATTTCTTCGGAGAAACGGTGCAGATGTAACCAGAGTCCGTAAGCTTTTCCGTGAAGATGCCGCTGTTTATAAGACCCGTGCAGATGCAGTGAGTCAGGCTGAGATTTACAAGCATACATATGCCATTTCCGTATGTAACAGCGAGGATCTTCAGAGCCCGACCATTGTAGGTGCTCAGGCGGCAAATGAGCTGCTGAATATCAAAGGAATCAAGGCAAGTTTTGTATTGACCGAATATCAGGGACTGATCTATGTCAGTGCCAGATCCATTGATGAAGTGAATGTACAGATCATTATGGAACGTCTCGGCGGAGGCGGTCATATGAATGTTGCCGGATGCCAGATGGAAGATATTTCGATTCCGGAAGCAATCGGAATACTGAAGAAGACTTTAGATACGATGATACAGGAAGGTGATATTTAATGAAAATCATTTTATTACAGGACGTAAAAAAATTAGGAAAAAAAGGGGATATCATCGAGGCAAATGATGGATATGCCAGAAATTATATCATTCCGCAGAAGATAGGTGTAGAAGCAAACGGAAAGAACTTAAATGACCTGAAACTGCAGAAGAGTAACCAGGAAAAAGTGGCGCAGGAGCAGTTAAGTGCAGCAAAAGCATTGGCAGATGAAATCGGAACAAAGCAGGTTGTTGTAAAAATCCGTGCCGGAGAAGGCGGAAAAGTATTCGGCTCCGTTTCTTCCAAAGAAATCGCAGCTGCAGCAAAGGAACAGGTGGGACTGGAACTGGATAAAAAGAAAATCCAGCTTTCTGATCCGATTAAAACATTTGGTGTACATGATGTGACCATTAAGTTACATCCACAGGTAACAGCTAATCTGAAGGTAAAAGTAGAGGAAGCATAAATGGCAGCAGAGGAAGCACTTTTAAAAAGGGTCATGCCTCATAGTATAGAAGCGGAACAGTCTGTAATAGGCTCCATGATTCTGGACAGGGAAGCGATTGTTGTTGCATCAGAGATAATCCAGGAAGATGATTTCTATAATAAGCAGTATGGTGTTATTTTCAAAGCCATGGTGGAACTGAATGATGAAGGAAAACCGGTGGATCTGGTTACTTTGCAGAACCGCTTAAAAGAAAAGGACGTTCCGCCGGAAGTCAGCAGCCTGGAATTCGTAAGAGACCTTATTACAGCAGTGCCCACATCAGCGAATATCAAGCATTATGCGACGATTGTGGCTGAGAAATCCGTTCTGCGAAAGCTTATCCGGACCAATGAAGAGGTTATCAATGCCTGCTATGCCGGGAAAGACTCTTTGGAGACGATTCTGGAAGATACAGAAAAATCCATTTTTAATATTGTGCAGCATAGAAATAACGGTGAATTCGTACCGATTCGTCAGGTAGTTCTGAACGCTATGGAGCGAATCGAGAAGGCGTCCAAGAATAAAGGGAATGTAACAGGGATTCCAACCGGTTTTCTGGACCTGGATTATAAAACAGCAGGTATGCAGCCGGCAGACCTGATCCTGATTGCGGCGAGACCATCTATGGGAAAAACTGCGTTTGTCCTTAATGTGGCTCAGTATGTGGCTTTTCGAAAGAATGAAACAGTAGCCATTTTCAGTTTGGAAATGTCAAGGGAGCAGCTGGTCAACCGTCTGTTTTCGCTGGAGTCCAAGGTTGATTCCCAGCATATCAGAACCGGTAACTTAAGTGATCAGGAATGGGAAGATCTGATAGAAGGAGCCGGGATTGTAGGGAAATCAAATTTGATCATTGATGATACTCCGGGTATCAGTATCGCGGAACTGCGATCAAAATGCAGAAAATATAAAATGGAACATGATCTGAAAATGATCATCATCGACTATTTACAGCTTATGACGGGTAATGGAAAATCAGATTCCAGGCAGCAGGAGGTTTCTGATATTTCCAGGGCTTTAAAAGCACTTGCAAGGGAACTGAGCGTTCCGGTTATTGCATTGTCACAGCTGAGCCGTGCGGTAGAACAAAGACCGGATCACAGACCTATGTTATCCGACCTTCGTGAATCCGGAGCAATTGAGCAGGATGCGGACGTGGTAATGTTTATCTATCGTGATGACTATTATCATCCCGATACCGAGAAAAAAGGGATTGCAGAGATTATCATTGCAAAACAGAGAAACGGTCCTATTGGTACGGTTGAACTGGCATGGCTGCCGGATTATACCAAATTTGTTAATATTCAACGTTAGTTACATAGTATTCATTTATACAAAAGAGAACTGAAAAACAGTTCTCTTTTTTTATGGCAAGAAAGGAAGGAAAAATGGGCAAAGAAAAAATTTATTTGATTTCGGACGCATCTAAGAAAGTTCAGGTGGAGAGTCATGTATTACGATATTGGGAGGAAGAATTAAAACTGCCAATCAAGAGAAATGAAATGGGACATAGATATTATACAGAAGAGGATATAAAGGAATTTCTGGAGATCAAACATCTCAAAGAGCAGGGGCTTCAGCTGAAAGCCATACGTATGATTTTGAATGATGGCAAACTGATTCCGCTGAACGGAAATTATAGTGAGGATGGCGGGGGCGGAATGGCCAGCGCGGCTGGATTGTCTGGCGGGGCCGGAATAGCCAGCGCAGCGTCTGGTGCGCGGGGACAACATGAGGCTTCAGATTTAATATCGGAGAGTGAGAGCGATAAAAAGGCAAAACGCCTGCAGAATCTTTTCCGAAGAATGCTTATGGAAGTGGTAGAAGATAATAATCAGAAGATGATGTATCAAATATCGGAAGCAATTACAAAAGAACTGGATTATCAGTTCCGGATGCAGGAAGAGCGGGAGGAACAGAGAGAAAACAGACAAATGCTTTTGGAAGAGGAACATTACAGACAGCTGGATGACCTGATACGAAATCATGTAAAAAAAGGAACGCCAAAGGAGAAAAGGAGCATATTGGGGAGAAATAGGAATAAATCTGATAAGCGTAAAAAATAGAGGGTGCA
>JBJENT010000185.1:0-10132 GCA_051880335.1 Lachnospiraceae bacterium | reverse complement strand
AATTCGAGACAGGCTCCATCAAAGAAGCAAAAGCTTCCGGCACGATTGATGCTACTGGTGGTTGGAAGAGCTTTGACAGAGGTACTCTGAATGAACTGGCTAAGCTGGGCAAAGACATTTCCGTAACATATGATTTTGACGGTCATACATACTGCGTCGTTGTTCCAAAAGGATTTGATCCGCAAAAACTTGTAAATGAAGAAGGTTACTGTGGTTTCCTGTATCTTGCAAAGGTATACGGAGCGGTGATGATTAAGTAGTGTAAAAGGTTGCAAAATAGGAAGAGGTTCTTCAATGGGAAATATCATTCCCAGGCAAGAACCTCTTTTTGACGAATGTATTTATTATAAGCAGAAACAGCCAGAGTTATCAGGAAATTTGCGCGAAATCCAGCAAATTCATCAGCAAATCTGATTGGAAACAGACAGCAGCATGTTAGCAACCAGCTTGTCGATATCTTCTGTGGTTTTCAGGACGTGATTACAGAGAAGTCCTGCGATGCCATGCACTTCACTCCACATCATCAGAATCTTATTATGTCGCAGCACAGGATCCGGAACATGGGGAGATATGCAGACCTCTGCACTTTCATAGAACACACGGAATGGAGAATCTTCAGGGTAGCTGAAATCTCCATTTTCAAAGGTTACTTCAATGTTCAGTTCGCTGCAGAACATCAGATAATAATATTCTTTATGCGCCAGCATATATTTTACATAGCCAATACCGATTTCCAGCATCTGCATTCTGGGATCAGAATTGGTGAGACAGCTTTCCAAATATGCGGAAAAATCTTTCGCAATGTCCGAGCGAATGGCTTCCATCAGATCTTCTTTATTTTTGAAATGCTTGTAAGCAGCAGTAGCACTGACATGACACATTTCAGCCACTTTTCGCATGGTTAGGGCAGAAATCCCTTCGGTATTAATGATCTTAATGCCATTCTCTATCAAATCTTTTTTTAAATCACCATGATGATAAGGTTTTTTTCCCATGTAAAGTAATCCCTTCAATATTATTGAAAAATATCGCAAACAATTGTGCTGAAATATTACAAAGAGATATTGTGAGAAAAATTCTCCAAACAATTCAGCGGGGAAAATTCAAAACAATGTTTACAAAGTTAACTTTATGCTATATAATTCAATCTGTCAATGTTAACTAAGTAAACATCCTGAAGGAGAAACGAAGATGAAAAAAGAAAGCAACAAAACAAAATGGCTGAACAGACAAAATATAAGATCTATGACGATTTTTATTTCATTTCTATTATTTCCGATCATACAGTGGTATTTATCGCCATTTTTGATCATCATGGGAGCTTCGGAAGGCATTATTAATGGTAGCTTTATTGTGTTTATGGTGATGATTTTGATTGGATTTTTCTTTGGACGTGGTGCCTGCGGTTTTATTATGCCTTGCGCAGGACTTCAGGAGTGTATGTTCAGTGTCAATGGCAGACAGCAGAAAAACCGCAAATTGTTCAAACTGAAATATGTGATTTGGGCAATCTGGGTGCTGGTGATTGCCACTTTTGCATGGATGGCAAAGGGATATCATCAGGTGGACTTTTTCTATGCAATCCCAAGCGGAATTTCCATTGATGCGGCTTGGAAATACATCATTTATTATATTGTGGTTGTGACGTTCTTTTTGATGTCACTGTTTTTTGGAAAGAGAGCATCCTGCCATTACATTTGCTGGGTTGCGCCATTTATGGTGATTGGCCGAAAGCTTCGTAATTTACTGGGAACCCCGGCGTTGCAGCTCACAGCAGATGAGAGTAAATGTATTGATTGCAAGATTTGTGAAAGAGAATGCCCTATGAGCCTTCCGGTTGCTGAAATGGTTCAGGAGCATAGGATGGAACAGTCGGAATGCATTTTGTGTGGGAAATGTGCAGATTCCTGTCCAAAGAAGGTGATTCATTTGGGATTTGGATGCCCGGAGAGAAGAGGGAAATAGAAAACACAGACTATTCATGGGATTCGGATTGTGCAGAAGTAAATTAACTGTTACCATATAAGAAATATTTGTTCAAAGCAACGAGACAAGGCGCAGAGGGATAAGATGCAACGAGATAAGATGCAACGAGATAAGATGCAACGAGATAAGGAAAAGAACAAGATAAGAAACAAAGAAAACGAAAATAAGAAATAAAAAACAGAGATATGAGTACCAGAAAGGGAGGCAGTTTATGACAACTTCAGAAAAAGCAAATTTGATCATTCAGGATATTAAAAAAGAAGAGGGGTGTAATCCGGTTCAAATTTTTAAAAGCATGGCAAAAAAAGATTACATAAGCATGCATGGTCCGGAACACCATATTCTGGATGGGGCCAGCCTTTTGACTGCATATCGTAATGCAGGCGGAGATATTGATCTGGATGTAGCACTGGACAAATTAATGGCGGAAGGCCTTCGTATGCCGGGAGCTATGTGTGGCTTATGGGGAATTTGCGGTGCCATTACTTCTATGGGTGCAGCCCTTGCAATCATAGATGGAACAGGACCTCTTTCTACAGATGGTTCCTGGGGGGATCATATGTCATTTACAGCAGCAGCGGTAAGCGAACTGGGAAAAATAAATGGTCCCAGATGCTGCAAACGGGATGCCATGATTGCATTTAAAAATGCAGTGGAATATGTGAATCGTCGTTATGGAGTAAAGCTGGAATACTCTGATATGAAGTGTGAATTTTCACAGATGAATCAGCAGTGTATCAAAGAAAAGTGTCCCTACTATAAATAGTTCTTTGTCCAATTATTTATGGTACAGGGAAGTTGCCTACTGTTTCTATAATGAGTGAGCTGTGAAGAAGGGGGAGCGCGAACATGAGAACGCCAAGAATGGAAACGGAAAGACTTTTTTTAAGAGAAGTACAGGAAACGGATTTGCAGGAAATATTTGACTGCTGGATGCAGGACGAAGATGTGTCCCGGTATATGTGGTGGAAGGCCAGTGATGATATTGAGGAAGCCCGGGGATTTGTGGATTTTGAACTGGAGCAGTTGGACAGCGATAAATGGTATAGATGGATTCTGGTGCTAAAGGAAACAGGACAAATCATCGGTACCTGCCTGGTCTTCTACAATGAGGATGAGGAGGAAAGCCATTGGGATATTTCCTATAATCTTGGAAAGCAGTATTGGGGAAAAGGGTTTGTTACAGAAGCCATGAAAGAAGTCATGCATTTCACAGAGAGAGAGCTTGGTATGAAGGAGTGCGTTACATCTTACGCCAAGGTAAATCGCGGTTCGGCCAATGTGCTGCATAAACTGGGCTTTGTAGACGAGGCTGAAATACCATATGAATGCAGTGGTGGAGATATCGTAACGGAAGGTATTATGTGTCGGTATGTTGTTGTGTAAGAAATAGTAGGTGAGAAAACTATGTTTGAAAGTATTACAAAAACAAAGGTGGCATCCTTGACCAATTATCCACAAATAGGTTCGACCGTGTCGAACCTATTTGTAGAGGATGCGATTTGGCTGCTGCATGAAAGCTTTCAGTAAATCAATAAGCCGTTTTCCAGATATCCTTGCCAGACTGAAATGATTTTAATCTCATCACTTTCCTTTCATATAATTCTTGCAGTTTTGGAATTCGTATGTGTCGTTCCAGGATGTCCTTTTTATAGATAGAGAAATCCATTTCACATTTGTCTATATCCACAACCTTTCGGTTTTTTACATAACTTAATAATTTTACTTCCTTCTTTATGAAGGAATGTGTTTCTATTTCATCTATACGGATATAATCTAACTGTTCATACGGAATGTTATAGAACATAGAATTACCAGAATCATAAATTGGAGCCATTCCAAGTATTTCAAGGGTATCAGGATTTCTAACCACAGCTATATTATTCATATGACGATCTGTGTTTGACAGCAAATAATCAGTCATGATTTCATAATCCATAAAGGCATCAAAATCTTCTTCCTTTATTCCTAATGATAGACAAACACGCTTTAAAGGATAATAGTAGGATTCGTTTTGCCTTGTTTTTATGGATTGTAATAATTCCCAAGCACTTATGATTTCTTTATTGTCGGAGCAGAAATCATAAGACAGACAGCCAAAACCTTCGATGCCACCTTGTACAGTAATAAGTGTGCCACAATAAGGTGTGAAATTGTCAAAACCTTGCTGTATATGTAGTTGTGTTGCAAATAATTCATTTATGCTTTGCTGATACGACTCACCATAATTACCTTTAATCATGTATCGTCTTCCGAGTTCGTCAATACACCATTTTTTCTGCAATTCCCCCTGAGAAGCAGCACAATTAAATCTGGTACGATTTCGTAAGTCTATCATATGGTCTCTATTCATTGTGAGTTCACCAAATGTGTCAACAAAATCGTTTGTAAAAAGATTTACATCTGCCCAGGTAAGTCCTTCACCACGTGGCTGAATCCAGTAACAGTCAGAAAGGCTAAGCGCAAGATTATCGACAAGAGCGCTATTGGTAGATTCGTATCCCAATCGTTGAAGCGCACTTTTAGCACCGTTTCTTGTTTTGGGAATCGCGCGGTCTTTCCACCATTCATGAAATTTCATCTCGTTCATTTGTCCGCCTATCGGAAAATGCGAGGAGGCCGCCTGATTAATACGATATTGTCCCAATGATCCATCTTCAGATATATCCATAACACATACAGGTATATCTTTATGCATTAAATAGTATTCTTTAGCTTTCTTTTTGGCCATATACTCATCCCCATAAAATATCTTCCTGCTTATCCAATTTACAGTCATTATTGAACCGTTCGACTGCTTCGTAATATGCTTCAAACAAATCTTTGGCGTAAATGGCAAGATTTTGTTCCTTTACACCTTCTAAATCTTCAGTAACTGAAATTTTGGTGCCTAAACAATCCATGATAATATTGGTAGATTTATCATAGTAAAAAGTGCCATATGCCGAATTAAGTTTTGAAAGTGAATCCTGATTTAGAGGCAGTTGGTCTGCAATCATTTTCAGTACATACGGAGCGGGTTTGCTCTCGCCATATTCCCATCTTCTCAGAGTTCCGATTGGAATGCCAAATCGATTTGCAAATTCTTTTTGTGTTTGACCAGTCATATAACGCATTTCTCTAATATTCATAAGAAATCCTTTCGGACAAAATACTCATATTGGTTACTTGTGAAAATAATATACCCAAATTGGGTACAGATGTCAAGAGTAGATAGACCAATCTGGCATAATTTAAATTTGGATTAATCTTATGATATCCATTTTTCTATTAATTATGCTTAGTGAATGATATAATGTTCACTTTATTTCATGCTTAGTAAAGGACAAAATTTGTCCCCTGATTTTATTTTTTTCATAGACGAGTTATGGAATTTGTAAAGGATATAGTACATATACATATAAAAAAAGGGGGATCAAGGGATGAAGAAATTCATTAATGCAGTGGATCAGGTGGAGGATGAGATGGTACATGGTATGGTAAAAGCGTATCCTCAGTATCTGAAGAAACTGGATTGCGGCAATGTGATTGTCCGGGCTGAGAAAAAGACAGATAAAGTGGCGCTGATCAGCGGTGGCGGTTCCGGCCATGAACCGGCACATGGCGGATATGTAGGAAAAGGCATGTTGGATGCAGCTGTAGCCGGAGCAGTTTTTACTTCACCCACGCCGGATCAGGTGTATGAAGGGATAAAAGCAGTTGCCACAGATGCGGGGGTACTGATGGTCATTAAGAATTATACCGGTGATGTCATGAATTTTGAAATGGCTGGAGAGATGGCTGAGGCAGAAGGAATTAAAGTAGCCCAGGTGATCGTAAGCGATGACGTGGCAGTAGATGGAAGCACCTGGACAGTAGGCCGCAGGGGTGTGGCCGGAACGATATTTGTACATAAGATTGCAGGAGCAAAGGCGGAAACAGGAGCAACACTGGAGGAAGTCAGGGCAGTTGCACAGAAGGTATGCGACCATGTGCGAACCATGGGCGCTGCCATTGGACCATGTACTGTTCCTGCTGCAGGAACCCCGGGCTTTGAACTGGGTGAAGACGAAATGGAAGTGGGTATTGGCATCCATGGAGAACCTGGTGTACGGAAAGAAAAAATCAAACCAGTGGATGCAATCGTGGATGAACTGTTAGATAAAATCCTTGCAGATTTGGATTACGCAGGCAAAGAAGTGGCAGTTATGGTCAATAGCTCAGGTGGAACTCCTCTTATGGAACTTTTTGTAATCCATAACCATGTTGCGGATGTACTGGCGAAAAAAGGAATCAAAATATATAAAACCTTTGTTGGGGAGTACATGACTTCTATTGAGATGCAGGGCTTTTCCATTTCACTGCTTTGTCTGGATGAGGAATTGAAAGAACTGCTGGATGCAAAGGCAGATACGCCTGCATGGAAAGCGTAAGGAGGAGATGACTTGAATACAGAGAAACTGATTCGGGTAATCCATGCCATCGGGGAAAAGATCGAGGCAGAAAAAGACTATTTGACCAGACTGGATAACGTGATTGGGGATGGAGATCATGGAATCAATATGTCCAGAGGATTTCAGGAAGTGGAAAAGTCATTAAATACCTATGCAGATAAGGAGCCTGGGGATATACTGAAAGCAGTGGGAATGGCTTTGGTGTCCAAAGTAGGTGGTTCTTCCGGACCTTTGTACGGGTCCGCTTTTCTGAAAATGGGTATGGCACTGAAAGGGAAAAAAGATATTTCCATAGAAGATTTTCTGAAGGCACTTCAGGTGGCAATCGATGCTGTGATGCTGCGTGGCAAGTCTGTTCGGGGAGAAAAAACCATGCTGGATGCCATGATTCCTGCCAGAGAAGCGATGGAATCCGCATATCAGGAAATGGTGGGAACGACTTTCCATGCAGAAAAGGATTCCGCTGCGAGAACAGATTCGACAACGGAAAAGGATTTCACTGCGGGAACGACTTCGAATAAAGAGGCTGCCTCTGCTGCAAAAGTAGTTGTGGCAGCAGGCGTGAAAGCAGCCTGGGAAGGTGTAGAATATACCAAAACAATCCCTGCCACCAAAGGTCGTGCCAGCTATCTGGGAGAAAGGAGCATCGGGCATCAGGATCCTGGCGCCACCTCTTTTACCATGATGCTGGAAGCTCTGGAAGGAGCCCTATAATGGTTGGATTTGTGATTATTTCCCACAGTAAAAAGCTGGCAGAAGGGGTTGTGGATTTGACACGGATGATGGCACCGGGTGCAAGGATTGCAGCAGCAGGGGGACTGGATGATGGCAGCTTTGGAACCAGCTTTGAGAGAATTCAAAAAGCAATCATCGAAGTCTATTCCCAGGATGGTGTGATTCTGCTGATGGATATGGGCAGTGCAGTGATGACTGCCGAGATGGTTCTGGAAAAAATGGCTGATTTGAACATTAGGATGGCCGATTGCCCTATTGCAGAAGGTGCAGTGGTAGGCACAGTACAGGCAGTTTCCGGAGCATCCATGGAAGAAATTCTGGAGGAACTTGCCACCGTGGGGACAACATCAAAATTATCATAATCGGATTGACCTGGGACAGCTTTATGACAACATTTTATGATGCAACAAAACGACATGATAAAAGGCAGGATAAAAAGTCATAATAAATTGATGCGATAAAATGACAGAAATGTCGCAAATGAAGAAATGATGTAAATGACATAATGACAGTAATGAGATAAAATAAAAGGCGAAGAGAGAAGGAGGAATAAAAATGGCAAAATATGTAATGGCATTGGATGCGGGTACCACCAGCAACAGATGTATTCTGTTTAATGAAAGAGGAGAGATGTGCTCCGTTGCACAAAAGGAATTTACGCAGTATTTCCCGAAACCGGGCTGGGTAGAGCATGATGCCAATGAAATCTGGTCAACACAGCTTGGCGTAGCAGTAGAGGCAATGAACAAAATCGGTGCAACAGCAGAAGATATTGCAGCGATCGGTATCACAAATCAGCGTGAAACTGCTATTGTATGGGACAAAAATACAGGAGAACCTGTATATCATGCAATCGTATGGCAGTGCCGACGTACATCGGAATATTGTGACAGCCTGAAGGCAAAAGGTCTTACCGATAAATTCAGGGAAAAAACCGGACTGGTCATTGATGCGTACTTCTCCGGTACCAAGATCAAATGGATACTGGACAACGTGGAAGGTGCAAGGGAAAGAGCAGAAAGAGGGGAACTCCTTTTTGGTACCGTGGAGACCTGGCTGATCTGGAAATTGACAAAAGGAAAAGTACATGTAACGGATTATTCCAATGCATCCAGAACTATGCTTTTCAATATTCAGGAACTGAAGTGGGATGAAGAAATTCTGGCAGAACTGAATATTCCGATTTCCATGCTGCCGGAGGCAAAACCTTCCAGCTGTGTATATGGGGAAACAGATACCTCCTTCTTTGGAGCGCCGATTCCGATTGGCGGCGCAGCCGGTGACCAGCAGGCAGCTTTGTTTGGGCAGACCTGTTTTACAGCCGGTGAAGCAAAAAATACATATGGAACAGGATGCTTCCTGCTGATGAATACAGGTGAAAAACCGGTCTTCTCCAAAAACGGTCTGGTAACGACCATTGCATGGGGGCTGGACGGAAAAGTAAATTATGCATTGGAAGGTTCCATCTTTGTAGCCGGTGCAGCAGTACAATGGCTTCGTGATGAAATGAGACTGGTGGATTCTTCACCGGATTCCGAATATATGGCAACCAAAGTAAAGGATACCAATGGTTGTTATGTGGTACCTGCATTTACCGGTCTTGGTGCTCCTCATTGGGATCAGTATGCAAGAGGCGCTATTGTTGGCATCACCCGTGGCGTAAACAAATACCACATCATTCGTGCGACTCTGGAATCCCTGGCATATCAGGTAAATGATGTCATCAAAGCAATGCAGGCTGATTCAGGCATTACCTTAAGTGCCTTAAAGGTAGATGGCGGTGCCTGCGCCAATAATTTCCTGATGCAGTTCCAGTCAGATATAATCAATGCTCCTGTAAACAGACCGGTTTGTGTTGAAACCACTGCTATGGGTGCAGCATACCTGGCAGGTCTGGCTGTTGGTTACTGGAACAGCAAAGAAGACGTTATCAAAAACTGGCAGATTGACAGAGTATTTAAACCGGAAATGGATGAACAGGACAGAGCGGCAGCAGTCAAAGGATGGGATAAAGCTGTGAAATGCTCTTATGGATGGGCCAAAGAAGATTAGGAATAGAAATAGGAATCAAGATTTTCCACGGAAAATCAAAGAAAAGAGTCAGGATAAAGTAAGAAGATAAGGCAGGATAAAGTAAAAAGATAAGGCAGGATAAAGCAAGAATATAAGACAGGATAAAAAATGAATAAAAAGGTTAAAAAATAACGGAGGTTACAACAATATGACAATCTTTTTAGCCGAATTAATTGGTACCATGATGCTGATCCTATTGGGCGACGGTGTAGTAGCAAACGTTACTTTAGATAAATCAGGCATGAAGGGTGCTGGCTCTATCCAGATTACCTTTGCCTGGGGCCTTGCAGTTTTACTTCCTGCATTTATTTTTGGCGCAGCTTCCGGTGCGCACTTTAATCCGGCGCTGACCATTGCTTTGGCAATGGATGGTTCCATTGCCTGGGATGTTGTTCCGATCTATATTGCAGGCCAATTCCTTGGTGCCATTCTTGGAGCAATTCTGGTTTACGTTCTGTTTAAAGGCCAGTTCGATGCAACAGAAAATGCAAACACCAAACTGGGATGCTTCTGTACATCTCCATCCGTTCCCAATGTTGGACTGAACCTGTTATCCGAAATCGTTGGTACCTTTGTACTTGTTTTTGCAATCAAAGGAATCGGCCAGGTGGCAGGCATTGCAGCCGGCGTGGATAAACTTCTTGTATTTGGAATCATCGTTTCCGTAGGTATGTCTCTGGGTGGTTTGACCGGTTATGCCATCAATCCGGCAAGGGATCTTGGACCACGTATTGCACACGCTATGCTTCCAATTGCAGGTAAGAGAGACTCCAATTGGGGCTACTCCTGGATTCCTGTGGTTGGCCCGGTGATTGGGGCTATCATTGCAGTGCTTCTTTATGGTGCGATTTTTTAACACGAAACAAGCAAGAATTCTCCCACCTCTGCAGGTGGTGAGATGAATT
>JBJENT010000184.1:0-10149 GCA_051880335.1 Lachnospiraceae bacterium | reverse complement strand
ATTCAAAATATCGCAAACAATACTTTTCGTTATTTCCATTATTTCCGTTTGATTACACTGGTACCCTTTTGGCCATGATAACGATACACATGATTTGTTTTTTAAATCCATTCATCTGTTTTGGATTTTCCCCTAAGAACATATTCCAAGATCACCTCCTGGGAGATTTGTGTTTTGCCCTCTGTCGGTTATCGGCTTCAAATGTTTCTTTGTTTCTAACCAGGCGTTTATATTAGGGGGCTTATTAGGGAGATATGATAATTTTTCGATTTTAATTGTGGAAATATATTTCAGATAAAAATTAAAAAAATATTCCCGAAAAAAGGTTCAGAGAACCCGATCCTTTTTCCGGGAATATTAAACCTAGATTATTCACGACCCAGCCGTGAATAATCTGGGCTATTATATATAACTTTAGATAATGATAACTCTTGAAGGTATAAGCAAGAAATACACTCTCTCCCAAAGTGGGGACAATTTATAGTCAAAACATCATACGTATAAATTGTCCCCACTTTTCTAGTAAACCTTTGTTCTTTTTAGCAAGATTACTTGCATGATCCATCATGATCATCAGAATCAGGCCCACAACTTCCACCACCTAAGTAGCATGCTCCCACCTGTTCCTCTGAAGTAGTTCCCTTAATTACTACCATACACTTATCCTCCTTTCATATTATTCTACATATAAACTATATTGTATCTAAATAGTATTGTAGTTTCATTTTAATAAGTTCATATGAGGTCATACATCCTTTTTTACCTCTTAAAAATTCGTAAATACAACCTCCACCACACAGTGGAAAAACTTTGCATGTCTTACACAGAGGATTTATTCTATTATCCTTCCATTTTTTTATTTCCTCTTGGTTTTTTTTACCATATACATCACCAACAACACTCTTACAATCTCTATCACATTTTATTATATCTCCTGATGGTAAAAATAACGTGCTATATTCACTCCCCGCCAAACAAGTATTATAATTATTTTTAATTGACCCCAATATATCTTTACAAAAACCACAATCAACAAGTTTCTTAAAAATAAGGAAATCATTTTCTATGGAATCTTCCCTATTATCATCTGAATCATTTCTAAATATCTTATTTGCATAAACCAACACATCTTTTTTTGTGGGCAATAGATTCTTAAGATATTCTATTAGTTCAAGCGCCTCGTTAATATTCGTGTCATCATAATTAATTCTAATTTGTATCCTTATTCCAGTTTCTATTATAGATAGAATGCGATCAATCACCACATCAAAAGCGTTTTCGAAATTATACCTTTTTATATTTTCATATGTTGTCTTTAACCCATCTATAGTAATTTGTACAGCCTTCAAATTCCAATCAACAATAGCACGTTCAATCAATTCATCTGAAAATAACACTCCATTTGTATATATTGAACTCCTAAACTCAACATCTGAAGGCAACCGTCTCTTTAATTCTCTTGAAATCCTATCAATGACGTTTATATTCAATAATGGTTCTCCACCAAACCAAATAAGATATAATTTTTTTGCATCGTCTTGATTTTTCAAAATGTAATCAATTATTTTATTTGCTACTTGTAGAGACATACTTTCTCTGGTAAATTCTTCTTCAAAGCAATAATGACAATGTGCATTGCAACAGGTTGTAGTATAAATAGTATGACTCTTTATTGTATTTTTATCACGTGCAATATTGGAATTAATAATATTCTCTATCTCTTCATATTCGTCAGAAACATCATCCACATAAATTCCCAAATCAAATAACTCTTTTTCAAACTCAACGCCTATCTCATTATACATTTTCAATTCTGAATCATCCAAAATAATGCAGTTTCGAGTTTTTGTATTAAATATTAAATTCTTATCTTTTTGAGTTATTTCAATGTTATACTTCGACTTTTTCATCCTATTTTCTCTTCATCTAAACTTTCATTTAAATAGACCAGCAATTTATGTTTCAATAATCTCTCAGAGGTAAAACAGCCATTTTTTTGATTGAATTTCTCATACTTACATCCTCCCCCACATACAGGAAAAAGTTTACACAACATACACTCCTTATTCATTAATCCACAACACCACTTTGATACTAGATTATTTTTAACTCCAATACACACATCGCCAACTATATCCCCTTTAGATATAGCCTGTGCGCACTTACCTATATCTCCATTTGGCAGATACATTTCATTATATAAGCTTCCAGCTGTACAGGAAATCATATTGGGTTTTATAGTCGCCAATATGTCATTTATAAAACCTCTCGAATATAACCTATCCCATATTATTATATCATTGTCTTCACTTGCAATTTTACTATTATCTTCTTCATCATCCGAGAAAATTCTATGTGCATATACAAATAACAACGATTTATCTATAAATTCCAAGGAAAGATAATCAATAAGATCAAGTATTTCGCTAATATTATCATCATTATAATTTATGCGAACCCTGACCTTAATTCCTGCTTTCATCAAACAATGTATATTATTAATTATCCTTTCAAAGGAATTTTTTATTCCAAACTTTTTAATACCCTCATATGTTTCTTTTAAACCATCTATAGTAATTTGTACAGAATCCAAATTCCAAATATCTATTGCTCTTCTAATTGTTATCTCGTCAAACAACATACCGTTAGTTATCATAAAAGTATTATATTTTACATCAGATGGCAGCTTTTGCTTTAATTCACAAGATATATAATCCATAATATCCATATTAAGCAACGGTTCTCCACCAAACCATGTAATTGTAAGCTGTCTGGCATTTCCTTGTTTATTAATTATTCTTTCAATCACTTTATCAGCAATTGAGATATTCATCGTTTCTCGTATAAGATCCTTTTCAAAACAATAGTAACATTTTGCATTGCATTTCGTTGTTGTATAAATTCTGTGCTTTCTGCAATTCTGATTATACAAATCAGTATTTCTCTGATAAAAATAGAACATTTCACTCAATTCATCAAATCCATCATCAACATACATACCTAACTCATTGAATGTAATCACATCATTTTCAGAAGACATATTAAGAAAACTATTAAATTCTTTTTCATTCAAAATAACACAAGTCGATTTTAACAAATTATATATCAGCCATTTGCCTTTCGAACTTATGCACAAATTGTACTTCGATAATTTCATAATTCACTCCATAATTTAAAATCTATACTTTTCTTATCATCGCTTCCAAAAGCTTTGAGCACACTGAAAAAATTCCTTACTAAGCCAATTTACAATTCTATCCATCATCTGCTCGAAATAACTATTTTCTAACGCTTATTTCTAATCAAAATTATGTCGTAATCATGTGAGGCTGTCAATGCTAACTACCATAATGCGAACTGCCTTCACAACATTTGTTAAGGTTTACTAAAACTTTAAAAATCTACTATTATATTTTCACGATATCTTAAAGAAAAAGTTGGAGGATATAAGGGATACCTCTTCTTTATCACATTTTGAGGTTATACATTCTATAGATTATAACCCAAATAATCTCCTGGCGTTTTGTGTTGTAATCTCTTCAACCTCTGTTACATCGATTTCCTTTATTTCAGCCAAATTTTTCGCAATATATGGTATGTTAAGCGGCGTATTTCTCTTACCGGCTAACCCTTCCGGCATAACATATGGTGCGTCTGTTTCCAATACGATAGACGTAAGTGGTATTTTTTTCAGGATTTCTCTTAGCTTTCCGTTACCAGAATAAGTTGCTGTACCACCAATACCAAGCATATAACCCATATCGATATATTCTTTTGCAACTGTAAGATCACTGCTGGAATAGCAATGAACAACGCCTTTTACATCAAGCTGCAGATCCTTCTGATACTCTTTTAGAATCTTTATTGCTTCCTTATGTGCATCCATTTTGTTCCATTTTGTGTCCTTATCCAGATGCATTAATTCACATAACAGACTTTCATTTGCATTTCTTATATGAAGTATCAGGGGAAGTTTTGCCATTGAGGCAAGCTGAATCTGTCTACGAAACCATTTATACTGTCTGCTTAGAGCATTGACTCCTGATTCATCAATCTCTCCGTCACGATTCCTGGTCAGTCGATGAAAATCCAATCCTGTTTCACCAATTGCCACCACCTTCGCATTATCTCTTACAGCAAGTTCCATAAGCCCGGCTTCCCATTCTTCATCATTTTTATCGTCTGCACCAACTCTGTTTGGATGAATGCCTACTCCATAATAAATCCAATCATATCCGTCTAACATCTGCCGCATCCTGTAATTCGTTTCATATTCAATTGCAGGATTCACCAAAATGCCAATTCCTGAGTCTTTTGCGGTCTGTATCATTGATTTTCTATCACTATCGAATCTGCGATGATCCATATGGGTATGTGTATCTATGTACATATTTTGCTCCCTGTTTTCATAATATTTTAACTTTGATTGGTACATCCTAAAGTGGTTTCCTAAGGTGTACTTTTTATTATCTTCTTGTTTTGCTGGATGATCTGATCCATCTTTTGGTTGTTCAACTGTGTTTCAGAAGCCAAATTTTTTAATTCCTCACAAAAATTCCTTTCCAGTTCTGCTCTTTGAAAATGGATATCCTGACTGACCTCTCTGCAATACTTTTCTATTTTTGCTGAAGTGCCTTTGTAAGCCTTTTCTATTTTGTCTGCCATCTGGAAAAAGTTATTGTTCATGAATACCTTCCACTCGTTTTCTTTTTCCAAGAATTTCACTGCCCTGATGGGGGAAACATCCATCATGATCATATAGTCCCTGATTTTTTCCAAATGAACTTCATCTGCATACACAGGATCAAGACCCAGCTGATCGCACAGCTGTTTCATTTTTGCCCCGTTCAGATCCATCTTCTTTTTGACTGTTACCAGTTCCTGAAATATCTTATTTCTTCTTTCCTGGTACTGTTTATTCACAATCGATACCTGCTGCTTTCTCCGCTTCTCATTTTCCGCATGTATCACTTCATTCTTTTTACGAATCTCCCTATTCTGCTCTGCGATCAAAGCATTTGTTCTGTCTATTTTTTTGTTCTTCAGCTTAATGAATTGGTTTTGCTTACTCACTTCCTCATTTTTCAAAACTTTTAGTTCTACCTGTGAAAATCCCCTTCTTTCGATAACTTTCCACTTTATCACACCGTATACCAATCCAAGAAAAAGCAGAATAAGAACTATTTTCAGGATATAAATTAGTAACGTCTGTATTATCCCTTCCGAATGCAGTTTTATTATATCAAAATTCAGTCCCATCACATAAAAAAGAAAGATCATCACAATAATCGCGATTCCACAGGAAAGAAATTCCAAAATGCCGTCGACTAATCCACCACGAATTCTTTTCTTTTCCAGTGCAATGTCATTTTTTTCACTCAATTTTGGATAGGGGAGTTCTATTAATGGAAATTTTTTAACAAATTTTTTTTCTTTTATGTCCGGTTCAATACGGTACACCGGCTTTTCCGGCTGAAGTGTATTATATCGCCTGGTGAGGTCGTCTACTATACTCCAGAGACATCTTCTCTCCTTAGCCAGATTCTTCAGACATAAAACTTTTTCGTTATCTTCTTGTGTGAAATTCTTATGAATCATTGTTTCCATTCTATTTCTCCCCTCTATTTGCTTATCATGCTCAACCATTCTTTCTATTCGCTGAAACATTCATCATCCAAATTTGAGTCCTTTATTCTTTTTTATTCCTTTCCTGAGCCTTTACAACGTGGACATACAATCCAGCCTCTTCCATTGCAGACTTTGCAGTCACGACCACCATTGCACATAGGACAATCCATCGTGCCTCTTCCCAAACAGTTGTAGCAATCACCTTTTTTGTAGCCTCTTGGTAACATATTACTCATAATTTTTTCCTCCTGTAATTTGTGTATAATTTTTTTCTCTAATAGGAACCATTGCATGATACAGTAAACTATGTTTCTCATCGACATCCAGATCCATGTGGTAATGTCCGAAATACCAATGTTTATAAGCCAGTTTCTCCTCTATTTCCTGAAGATAATCTGTTAATATATCCGGCTTACTTTGTCGTCCTGTTTCCCTGTCGATAAGCTTCTGAACAGATGTCGCGCAGCAATGTGTCAGCACATAATCGACTTTATACCCACACCCGGCCAAATGATTTCTGCCCTCGTTCATCTCATCTTCGTTTGGGAGTTCCTGCTCCCACCAGGTTTCATGATTGATTCGAAAGGGCAGGCCTCTTCTAATAGCTTTTCGACGCTTATTATCATAGTCCTTGTCTTCCCTATCCAGGATTCCGCCTTGAATATCATGGGAAGCCGCTCCTCCAAATGTAAAGAAAGTCTTTCCTTCTATTTCAAACACCTGACCCCGTTCTAACAGAATAACCTTATCTTCCACAATGTGACGTACTTTTCCACCATGCCATTCTTCAACCGGATATTCTTCAATCATATCGTAGTTCTCATGATTACCCTGTATCCAAAGAGTGGTGTATTTTTTATCTGCAAAAAATTTGCAGTTGTAGATAAATGTTGGATCCCTTGCCCAGCAAAGTCCAAAATCACCGCAAACGATCACATAATCCTTTTCTCCCAATTCCAGACCTTGCTTTCTCATATATCTGTTTGAAAAACGCTCATATTCTCCGTGTGTATCTCCTGTAATATAAATCATACCTAATCCATCCCTTCTACCCGCAGTTTCTTTGCAATCATTTTAATCATTCAAACTATAATCAAGATTCTCGATGACACGCTGAGGAACCGGCCTATTCAGAAACAGTCTGACCATAATACCGATTGCGATGATGTCTATCCGCACTGATATAATCGGTACATTTGTTGCAGCAGGCACAAATCCCAAATCAGCTGACAATGTGTAAATATAAGTTACTGCAAACATGGAATACAAAAATATCAGCAGCTTAAATCGATTTTCAGAAAGTATCTTATAACTTCTTACAAATGCTATCGTGATGATCACGAAAGCGAGAAACATGATCATCAGTGCCCCAGTACCCAGAAAATGATTTATCGAAATGAAAGGATGATCAAATTGTTTAAACCACGGAAAATCATCCGGCATCCTCAGCGTATGACTTTTCAGAGCACGCAGGTCCGATGAATAAGGAATGTTCATCATCTTCGTAGGATCAATCCAGGCATCAAGCTCTCTGTATTTCCCAGCCAGATCAACTACCATGCCAAATGCCTCTGCACCGAAAAGAATCGATGCCAGCAAGCTTAATAGTTTATATTTTCTATCTGATAGAAAGTTGCATACATTCCAGCCTATAAACATTGCACATGTGGTAAGGGCTGTTTTGTAGAAATTGTTCGTTAATATGTAAACAATGAAACTATTTGTTGCTATAGCAATCAGGTCAACAGTAAACAGCCACACATTACTCTTTATCAGTTTAAAGCTATTTACAACAATCCATGCCATCATTACCGTCAAAATAAAGGCAAGTAGTATAACGTTTCTATATTTCCATTGAAAGAGATTGTCCTTTAACCAAATAGACACAAAAAAGGAAATGCCATACAGCACTGCTGCCTCTATCATCATATTTATCTCATTGTTTCTTGATCTGACTCCAAACCAATACTGAACAAAATCCCTGTGCCATATATAAGATATTTTTTCATATGGAATCAGTGCCACTATAAGTGCTATCACTAACCCATCCATATTCATCCTTAATATGTAGCCGATCTGCATTCCGGGCGCTATAGCATCCTCATACATTAATGTAAGCACATACATTGCTAAATAAGCCACAATGACAGCTACGCATATTCCTATGGATTCCCTTCTTTTTCCGGTGTCACTCATCAAGCCCTCTTCCCTCCTTTGATTGTGTTATGCGTTTTGCCTTCTGCCGGTGTCGACTTCAAGCGGTTTGTTTTATCTAATAAAATTGTGCCATATGCCATTATGTTTCGTCAAAAAGGGAAAACATCCCTTTTAATGGGGAAAACTCTGTTTTTAGGGGGAAAAGACAAGATAGAATCAGTTTGATAAGACATTTTCCAGATAATAAAGCCGGTAATGCCGATTGTATATCCTGAAATAAAAAAGCTGTATATAAGCTTTTCGCCTACATACAGCATTCTTTATCATTATTTTTTATCATTATCCTTTTATCAATATTTTTTATCATTACTATTTTATCTTCATTTTTCCCTGCTCTATTACAGTTCAAAAAACAGTCCTGATTTTTTCAGCGCCGGTCTCAGTGCCATATACACTGCTGTAGCGACGATAGTGGAAGTCACTGCGTTGATGGATGTGGAAGCCACATTCCATGCCAGTGTCAGTTCTGCTGCCGGTTTACCCAGGATAACCAGTTTGTAGAAATATCCTACCAGCGGATCGAAGATCACATTGAACAGTAATCCGGCAACTGATGCTGCCACTACCCATTTCAGCACTACCTTCTTATCACTTTCCTTCGTGATATGACCGATTTTGTGAGCTACCAGACCGGTGATCAGACCGATACACAGTTTTAAAATAAAGGTCTTTGGTGCATACACTACATAAACCGGATCAAACAGATCGCCGATGGTCATGCCAAGGGCACCGCCGATACCGCCATATGCTCCGCCAAGGAGCAGTGCGCCCAGTACACATACTGCATTTCCCAGATGAATGGATGTTGCGTCTCCACCGGGCAGCGGAATCTTGATCTGCAGGAAGGTGAATACCACATATGACAGAGCTGCAATCAGACCTGTAAATACTACTTTGGTTACTTTTTCATTTTTCATAATATAATGCTCTCCTCTCAAGGTAAAAAGACTTTTTCGTTTTCTTCTGAAATCGGTCTTCTTTGTTTCTTTTGTTTAGCATTATTATATACAAATCTGATATCTATGAAATAGCCAAATTGATTCATTTTTATAATGTCAGATTTTGTTTTGAAAAAATATACAGATTTTTTTAAAATCTGCCGATAATATAAGTGAAAGGAATTCATTATACTGCAAAGGAGGGAACCGTCGCAGTTACCAGAGATCATACTTTATACAAAGTGAATGCAGTTGCCGGTATTTATGGCATAAAGAAAATGTCTTCCCAAACGGAAAGACATCATTCTCAGGATCATTTCGGCTCTTCGGAACAGGAACATGAATTTTCAGAAGTGCTCACAAAAGAAAAGGAAAAGATAACTTCCAATGAAATCCAGTTCCAGACCATGAGCTACACCAGGTCGGCTCTGCCTGTGAAAACCTTCTATAAGCTTAGAAGCTACAATTAGCAGATGCCGCCATTAGGACTTATATTTGTCCTTTCTTTAACCTAATTTCTTTGCCATGCACAAAGATTCCGGCATATTTACATATGGCCCATAGTTGGGTATCGCTTCATATCCCAGCTTTTGATACAATGCGCAGGCCTCTTTTAAGATCATTCCTGTCTCCAGAATCATGTTCTGATAGCCCAATTCTTTTGCCCAGTTTTCCAGTTTCAAGACCAGTTCTGTTCCGATTCCTTTTCCCTGGTATTCCGGCATGACAAAAACTCTTTTCAGTTCCACCGACAGATCATCATATTTTCGGATAGCTCCACAGGCCACCGGTTTATCCTCTATATAGTAAACCAGTGCTTCACTTATTTTTTCCACTGTATTGTATTGTGCATATTTTTCTCTTTGAACCGCCTTTCCCACACGCCGGTCCAGGTCTTCATCCAAAAGTCTGCACATGTATTGAAAATCTTTATCGGTTCCATCACAGGTTTTCCACATAATTTCTCCTTTAATTAGTGCTCTGCATCTCTTTTCGTATAGTGCACGGTTCCGGCCGGGTGATGTGGCGGTGCATAAACTGTCGATACCTTCAGCGGAATTCTTCCGATGTTGATCACATTATGCCATGTTCCTGCAGGCACAAATATAACGTCTCCAACAAATGCCTTTCCCTGATAATCCAACTGTTTTTCGCACTCTCCCATTTTAACCTGTGCCATCCCCTGCTCTATTCGGATGAACTGATCTGTATCCTCATGGATTTCCAATCCGATATCAGACCCAACCGGTATACACATAAGTGTCATTTGTGCATAGCAACCCGTCCACAAAGCTGTACGGAAATTTGTATTCTGCATTGCCATTTGAGCAACATTCGTTAGGTAAGGCTGAGGACCGAAATCCAT
>JBJENT010000183.1:0-10189 GCA_051880335.1 Lachnospiraceae bacterium | reverse complement strand
GTGGATGACAAAATTATCAAAAAAGCCAACGAAGAGGGTGTAGATGCTTCTGAGATATCTGAACGTTATATTAAAGAGTGCAAAAAGGATATGGCAGATATGAATGTGAAACCTGCTACTACCCATCCATTGGCGACTCAGGAAATTGGTGGCATGCTGGATATGATTAATACACTGATTGAAAAAGGTCATGCCTACGTGGCAGCAGATGGCACCGTATATTTCAGAACCAGAAGCTTTAAAGAATATGGAAAGCTGTCCCATAAGAATCTGGATGATCTGCAGGGCGGAAACAGATCCCTTCTGGTATCCGGTGAAGACCAGAAAGAAGATCCGCTGGACTTTGTTCTCTGGAAACCGAAAAAAGATGGAGAACCTTATTGGGAATCTCCATGGTGCAATGGTCGCCCGGGCTGGCATATTGAATGTTCTGTTATGAGCAAAAAGTATCTGGGTGAAGAGATTGATATTCATGCCGGTGGTGAAGATCTGATCTTCCCACATCATGAAAATGAAATCGCCCAGTCGGAAGCAGCAAATGGTAAAACATTCTGCCATTACTGGATGCACAACGGATTTTTGAATATTGATAATAAGAAAATGTCCAAATCCCTGGGTAATTTCTTTACCGTAAGAGATATTTCCGAAAAATATGATTTACAGGTACTTCGTTTCTTTATGCTTTCGGCACATTACAGAAGTCCACTTAATTTCAGTGCGGATCTGATGGAAGCAGCAAGGAACGGATTGGACAGAATCGTTACTGCAGCAGGCAATCTGAAATACCTTCTGGAAAATGCTGCTGAGGGTGAAATGACTGAAGCAGAAAAAGCACTGGCAGAAGAAGCAAAGGGCTTTGTCACAAAATTTGATGAAGCAATGGATGATGACTTTAACACAGCAGATGCGATTGCAGCGATTTTTGAACTGGTTAAATTTGCAAACACCAATGTAACAGCAGATAATACCAAGGCATTTGTTCAGACGATTTACGACGAATTATTGATGCTTACAGATATTTGCGGATTGATCGTAGAAAAGAAAGAAGAACTTCTGGACAGCGATATCGAAGCCCTGATTCAGGAAAGACAGGATGCCAGAAAAGCAAAGAATTTTGCAAGAGCAGATGAAATCCGTAATCAGTTGTTAGAAATGGGTATCGTACTGGAAGATACACGTGAGGGTGTTAAATGGAAAAGAGCTTAACGCTTCTGGAAAATATCAAAAAAGAGTTTCAGTGTGAAGAGCAGGACATCAGATCCTACTCTCCGCTGACGCTGGCATATATTGGTGACTGCATTTACGAAATCATTATCAGAACTGTTGTAGTGGAACGGGGAAATAAATCGCCACAAAGTTTACATAAAACTGTGACGAAGTATGTAAAGGCAGAGACCCAGTGTGAATTGTTCCAGGTATTGCAGGATGAATTAACCGAGGAAGAAATGGCGGTTATGCGCCGGGGAAGAAATGCCAAGTCTTTTACCACAGCAAAGAATGCATCGGTTGGTGACTATCGTAAAGCATCCGGACTGGAAGCTCTGTTTGGATTTCTTTATTTGACCGGTCAGACCGAGAGAGCTGTTACGCTTTTGAAAAGCGGACTTGCCAAGATCGGGATGGAGATATAAAGATCGGATATACAGGAAGAATATATATGTAAGAATGTATATTTGGTCTGGATATGTAAGAATGATATGAAGTTAACATAATATTGTACGGTTTACATAAAATTTGAAAAGGTGATAAAGATGGGATATCAGGAATTTACCATTGAAGGAAGAAATGCAGTGATCGAAGCATTTCGTTCCGGAAAAACAATTGATAAATTATATATTCTGGATGGCTGCCAGGACGGTCCGGTGATGACCATTAAACGGGAAGCAAAAAAGCAGGGCACCATGATGAAGTTTGTGGATAAGGAACGTCTGGACCAGATGTCTGAAACGGGAAAACATCAGGGTGTTATTGCTGTGGCAGCGGCTTATGAGTATGCGGAAATAGAAGACTTATTTGCCCTTGCAGAGAAAAAGGGAGAAGCTCCGTTTTTCATTTTACTGGATAATATCGAAGACCCTCACAACCTGGGGGCAATTATCAGAACAGCCAATCTGGCCGGTGCTCATGGAGTTATCATTCCAAAGAACCGGGCGGTTGGACTGACTGCCACAGTGGCAAGGACATCTGCCGGTGCACTGAATTATACACCGGTAGCAAAAGTGACCAATCTGGCAAGAACGATCGAAGATCTCAAAGAAAAAGGAATGTGGTTTGTCTGTGCGGATATGGGTGGAACCACCATGTATGATTTGAATTTAACCGGTTCTATCGGTCTTGTGATCGGGAACGAAGGAGAGGGCGTAAGCCGCCTGGTAAAGGAAAAGTGTGATATGATAGCGTCGATTCCTATGAAAGGGGACATTGATTCCCTCAATGCGTCTGTTGCAGCCGGTGTGCTGGCCTATGAAATCGTAAGACAGAGAATCAAATTATAAGTAGAATAGCAAATGTAACAATGGTATGAGAAATCGTCAGGTGAAATAATGGCACAGGAATATGACAATGTATCCGATGAGGAACTGATTGTACTTCTCCGGGATGGAGAAACTCAGATCACGGATTATATTATTGAGAAATATAAAGATTTAGTACGCCGAAAAACCAAATCCATGTATATTCTGGGGGCAGATCATGACGATCTGCTTCAGGAAGGCATGATCGGGCTTTTTAAGGCAATCAGGGATTATGATGCGGGACGGGATGCCAGCTTCTATACCTTTGCTGAGCTGTGCATCACGAGACAGGTCTATACTGCAGTGCAGGCTTCTAATAGGAAGAAACACAGTTTTTTAAATACCTATGTTTCTTTATATGAAGGTAAGGACGCAAAGGACGATGAACCTTTGGAACTGATTCAGGCGCTGGTCAGCAATGACACCAGAAATCCGGAGGAGATGGTAATAGACCGGGAAAATCTGGAACACCTGGAAAACTGCATTGAGCAGGAATTAAGCCCCTTTGAAAAGCAGGTACTGGAACTTTATCTGACCGGCATGAGTTATACGGAAATCGCCAGGGTACTTGGAAAAACAGATAAAGCAACAGACAATGCCATGCAGCGTGTGAAAGCCAAGATAAAGAAGTTCATATAATAATAAGGAAGTTTTACAATGTATCAGTTAAAGGAAGCCAATCTTCGGTTGGCTTCTTCTTCTGTTGGAAAAGCAGTCCAGCCATATAAGGCATCTGTTTCCATTTCTTTTCCTTTTATATAATACAACCATCCGGACGCACTGTGTCTGGGAATAATTTCTTCCACGGTCATGGGTTCCACATACTTGTGATAGTGCTTACAGGTACGTTGCTGGCATACTTCCGTTTCGAATTCGCAACCACCACAATTATCAGAAATACGATATAAAATATCCCCTTTTTTGCACGGATAATCTGCTTCCGTATATGGATAATCTGTTCCCATAAAAAACCTCCCATATTTGTCAAATCAGTCTATTTTAATCTGAATCAATTTAATCTGAGTCGGTCAAATCTGCAGCTAGTCTAATCGGAATCGCTCATACTGCTCATTTAACCAGGCCACCGCATCTACGATACCATCCTGATCCAACGTAAATCGTTTCTCTGTTTTCTGCTCTTTCGGGGTTTTTGCATATCCAAAAGGTTCCGGCCAGACCACACCCAGCATGTAGACGTCGTCCCCTTCCTTTTTTTTCATAAACATATATCGCATGCCATTCTGGCTTCCGCTCAGGGGCTCTTTTTTGATATAATTTAAGTGATTAAAATGTTCTACATCAAACATTCCGGTACCTCTTTTTGGTTTTTACAGATTTTTTTTTCGTAAGTCCTTATGTAAATTTTAATTCATTCAAAACACGTTGACAAGGTAATTTTGAGTATGATACAATAAGCCTCGGTGATAAGAGAAATCTTCTTTTTAACCAAGCTGCTATGGCTCAGTCGGTAGAGCGTCGCATTGGTAGTGCGGAGGTCACGGGTCCGATTCCCGTTAGCAGCTTTATTTTTTTGCGCAAAAATGAAAAGGTGTGAAACTCTTAACGATTCAATAAAGACTTCACACCTTAGATTTCTGTTATTTAGTTACATTGTTTTTTGATTCGATTTTTATAATGAATTCTATAATTTCTGTATCTGTCCAACCCTTCTCGCGGAGTTCTAAAATAATTGCAATTATTTCATCACTTCTCATTTCATCTACCTCACCATTCATTCCATCACCGCCTTTCGATGGTGATATTATATCATAGTGTGAAATCTTTATTCAATTGTTAAGGTGCTTTGTTTTGAACTGATTTGTGCTAGGAAAATGCAGAAAAAGATGGAAGATAACTCAGATAATGCAAATAAAAAAGGTGTGGAGTCCTTAACGCTTCAATAAAGACTTCACACCTTAGATATTTGTTATTATATTACTATGATTTATTTATTTTCATTTGGTTCGGTGACTTCAAGGAGAATACTATCAAATTCATTTTCAAGTTCTTCCCGTTTATCTTGTGGTACCAGTTTCAAAAGTTTTCTTACAAAAACCGTTAATCTATTAATGTATCGCAATTGCTTGTCTGTCATGTTTTCGTCCTCTCTATACATATCACCACCACCTTTCGATGGTGATATTATATCATAGTGTGAAATCTTTATTCAATTGTTAAGGTGCTTTGTTTTGAAATGATTTGTGCCGGAAAAACAGAAAAAGATGGAATAAGATAGGAGATAATGCAAATAGAAAAGGTGTGAAATCCTTATTCAATTGTTAAGGTGCATTTTAGAACTCGAAAGAAGAATGAGGAATACTGATATAAGACAACAGGAAACCAGAAAAAAATACTAGAAAAATTAAGAATATCCAAAAAGATAAAGAATAGTCAGTAACAAAAAAGTGAAAAAAATCAGATGTTAAGAAATAAAAAAATAGAGGCTAACAAGTAGCTGGAAGTATAGAAATAGTATGGGAGCTGCCGAAGCAGCCCCATACACATAATCAACATGATCAATAAGTTCGGCGGTTATCACGACCCCATCTGTCGCGGTCGTTGCGGTCCATCCTGTCACGGTCCCATCTGTCGCGGTCGTTCCTGCGGTCATCGCGACGATCATCCCTGCGATCATCCCGCCTATCATCACGACGATCATCCCTGCGACCATCTCGCCTGTCATCACGACGGTCATTGTCACAGCGGCACGGTGGACACCACCAGTTACTGCGATTGTCAAAATTATCAGGCATAATAAACTCCTTTTCTTTTAGAATATGACAAGAAAGGAGAAAGTGCGACAGGAAAACAGCAAAAAAGAAAAAATGCGACAGAAAAGCAACATAGAACAAGAAAGAATTTAGCCAATCTTTTTCTTCTTATTATATTTGTATTCAGCAAGCATAAGTAGTTCATCCTGATCGTCCACAGACATACCTCTATAATAAGCAATGAGGCGGTCAATCATAGCAGTCTGAATACTGCTTTGTTCTGTAAATAAATAATCAGGAAGTATATCTTTTATAGAGCAATTAAAAGCAACACAGATATTTATGATCACATCAATCGTAGGAGTAGATCTTCCCGTTCTCCAATCTGTAACGATTCCGGGCCTTTTCCCTATTTTCTCTGCAAAATCTTTTGCATTGATATGGTTCTTTTTCATGATTTCATCAATATTGTTCATTATTTCAGCAGAAATACGACTATTGGATTCCATATAAATTCTCCTTTTACAAATAAAAACTGAAAAATTACGAAAAACTAAAAATGAGAGTTGACAATCGTAAAATATACGAGTATGATAAAACAGATAAAAGATAGAATATACTTTATTTTACATCATAGTAAACCTCATTACAACATTTACATAACTGTTTTCGTAGATTATTTTAATCTAAGAACATTAAGTGTCGCAGATTATTTTAATCTGCGACGTTATTTTTATGAAATCTACTATTTCATCGGGTAGAAACTACCAAAACTATAATAATACGCCCTTACTATTTTGTCAATGAAACGGGAATTATTAAACATTTTAGAAATACGTTACAGAAAAAACACTTTTGAGACCTATAATTACGCTATTTTAAAATTTTTTGTGGTCAAAAAAATGGTCAGAAAGGAGATAGCTATGTCAAGAAGAGGCGAAAATATACGCAAAAGAAAAGATGGAAGATGGGAAGGACGTTATACAGTCACGAATCAGGCCGGTGAAAAAAAGAGGTGTTCCGTATATGGCAAAACATACTCGGAAGTGAAAGAAAAAGTATTGCATGCCATAACAGCACCAAAAGAGGAGAAAATTTGTTTTTTACCAAACCAAACCGCAATCACCTTTGAAAAAGCGGCTTTGGAATGGCTGCAGCAAATAGAAGACATAGAATAATTTTTCTATTATAGCTTGGAACATATCTTTTTTGATGTGATTAATTTTTCGATAAAAGCCAAGAGGTGTACGAAAGATGAAATTATTTATCATTGGTAACGGTTTCGATTGTTACCTCCATGGATTGCCTACAAAATATTCTGATTTTCGAAAATACATACTATCCAGATATCCTGATGCGGAGGATTACTATTTTATTCCGGAAAGCACCCAGATGCCGGATGGAGATGAAGTGTATGATGAAAAAGAGGCGGCAGGATATATTGTAAATATTACAGATTCTTGCTGTGGAGAAGAATGGAGCTGTTTAGAATCCTATCTGGGTGATGATATTTATAACCAATTTTTAGACGATCTCCCTGCTGTAAATCTGGAAGATGATGATAATCAGATATGGCATGATATTTATATCAATGAAGATATGTCAAACCATATTTTAAATACCTTTGCAGGAGTTAAAAGTCTTTTTGAAGATTGGGTCAGGGAAGAACTGGCATGTCTCGATATGTCAGGGATACGCCATGAAAAGGTAGCTGAAATATTAGAAGAGAATGCCCAGTACCTTGTGTTTAATTACACCGATACGCTGCAGAAAGTGTATCACATAGAAAAAAGCAGAATTTGCTTTATTCATGGGAATGCTGCGGATGGAAGCGAAATTTTCTTTGGTCACGGTGATGATGAACCGATTTCTGAAACCTTTGAATGTATGGGGACAGAAACAGCTTTTGATGATCTAAAAAGATTTTTACGAAAAGATACTGGGAAAGCATTGGAGAATCATATGGATTTCTTTAGGAATCTTTCTGATGTCGACGAGATCTATTCCTATGGCTTTTCCTTTTCTGAGGTAGATCGCATATATATGGAACACATATGCAAATATGTTGATCCGGCAAATACGGTATGGTACTTAGGGGAATATGATTGGAAAGAAAAACCACAATATAAAGAATTATTAGAGAAGTATGGATTTACGGTAAAACTTGTACATATCTAAAAGGAATGTTTTACTTTTCATATATTTGATATTTTTTCCCGGCGATTTATGGGAACGTCAGGAGGATGAAACCGGCCAGTGGACCCATGAGAACATGAGCAAACTGCAAACCTGTGGCAGGTTTCAATGCTTCTGTTATCATTTTACTCAGTTCATTTCCGGGAATATGTTTCGAGATAGCGATGAAGATAATCGCACTGATCAGGAAAAGGATTATAGTAATTATTTTTTGAGAAGAGCATCACGGATAGCTCCGGTGTTCTTATCCACAGGAAATCATGAATGGTATTATACCCATGAAGATTATGAAGTGATCAGACAGACAGGAACCACACTGCTTGATAACGCCCATACACATGTGGAAATAAAAGGTCAGAAGTTACTGGTAGGAGGGCTTTCGACCAGAGTAGATCTGGAGTGGTTAGAGGAGTTTCTTTCTACTACTGCAGATCATAAGATACTTTTGTGCCACCATCCGGAATATGTGAAGCGGTATGTAGAAGACAGAGGGCAGGTTGACCTGATCGTATCAGGACATGCTCATGGTGGTCAGTGGAGAATGTTCGGAAAGCTTCCGGTATATGCACCGGGACAGGGACTTTTTCCCAGATACTCAAAAGGTGTATATGAGACCGAGGCGGGACCGGTGGTAGTCACTACCGGCTGCGCAAACCATATCAGTTATCCCAGGTTTGGAAACCCTTGCGAAATAGTCCTGCTAAATCTTTGAGGATGACTTTGCTGTGGGGCAAATCAATCGAGGGGAAATAATGGAGCTTGTTATGAAAACATATGAGAATCTGGTAGAAAAAACAAAAGATACAAAAGAAGTTTTTGCGGGCAAAATGCTGCATGCGTATGATGATACCATTACATTGCCAAACGGTAAGGAAGCTACGAGAGAGTATGTAAAACATATCGGAGCAGTAGCCATTGTGCCCGTAACGGATGCTGGTGATGTGGTTATAGAAAAGCAGTATCGATATCCTGTTGCAGATGTGGTGACAGAGATTCCTGCCGGGAAGCTTGACTCACTAGGCGAAGACAGGCTGCTTGCTGCAAAACGTGAGCTGAAAGAGGAAACAGGTATCACAGCAGAGGAATGGATAGATCTGGGGGAATATCATCCGGCTTCTGCTTATAGCACGGAAAAAATAAGGTTATATATGGCCCAGGGGTTACACCGGGGAGAGCAGAAATTAGACGAGGATGAATTCCTTAATATAGAAGAAATACCGCTGACAGATTTAGTGGATCAGGTGTTAGATGGAACGATTACAGATGGAAAAACCCAGGTGGCGTTGCTGAAAGCTGCGGAAAAACTGGGTGTGATACGAAAGCAGTCAAAATGACAGAAAGCACCGGAAAGTGAGAGTAGTTACATGCAGAAAAGAAAGATAAAATGGGTATTTGGCAGCATATTGCTGAGTCTCTTTTTACTGGTTGGAAAGCAGGATGCCTATGCTGCAGAGGTGGCAGTGACATTTGGCTCCATGTCCTACGAGGAAAACCTTCATGAAACCTTTCCAATCGGAGTATACATAAACAGTGATGCAGTGCTTGGAAATTATCAGGTGGAAGTAAGTTATGATGCCACCAGGCTTCGTTATGTGGATGGTGGAACCAGTGCTCAGGACGGTGTAGTAGTACTGGCCGGTTCCGGCACAGAACCGACAGCAAAACATATGCTTCATTTCGAAGCATTGGTAGAGGGCGATACCAGTATTTCCGTAAAAAGCGCCACTGTAAAAGTTTCGGAAGAAGCTGAGGCAGAAGCATACGAGGTAAAAGCCATGGGACAGGCTCCCATTGCAATTAAAGTTGCAGAACCGGAGGAAACGGAGCCGGAAGAGGTAGAAGAAGAAACGAAAGCAGATACCGAACAGGAAGAGATATCAAATGAGGTAGTACCGGATGGGGAAGCAGAAGTGACAGCTATTTCCACAGAAAGTGGATCAGCGTCTGAAAATGCAGAAGCAGGTGACGATATTCCGGTTATGGATGAAATCATCACCACAGACGGAGAACGATTATTTATCGTAGATCATTCTGTATTTATTCCGGAAGAAGCAGACTGGCAATACAATCTGCTGGAAGAGACCTGGAAAGGAAAGCCGATAACATTTTTGTGCGATACGGATAGTATTGTCAGAATATTGTATTTAATGGATGAATCCGGACAGTTTGCTCCTTATGCTTTTTCAGAAAACGGGGAGGATATTTGTCCTTGCCTGCAGGTGGTAAATGCAGGGATAGAGTATTTGCAGATTGCTGCAGAAATCTGTGTCTTGCCGGAAGGTCTTACTCCGGAAAAGATTCAGAAGGATGCTATTGCATGCTATTTAAACAAAAGCGGAAATTGTTATTTCTATAAACAGGATACAGACGGATTATTACTGCCCTGGAATTATGAGTCGGAAGCAGAACTGACAGACCGCATTACGCTTCCATTCTATATTCTGGTTGGCGCTGTACTGGCTGTATTTCTACTGACCATTATTGTGACCTGTGTTGTAAAGCGGAAACGAAAGAATGATGTGGAGCTGCTGATTTCAGAAGCAGAGCTCTCACCATTTGAGTATGATGATTTATAGCTATCACTGGAAATCGGGAAACCATTTTTTCCATCCTTCCAGGTTTCCCGTCCAGTTGATATAGGCACTCAAAAGCCGGCTGACAGGGAATCCTGTCAGCCGGTTTTTGTAGGTGGTGCTAATTCTTTTGTACGTTTTTAGATATTTCACGCATGCTCAGAAGTACGGGGCTTGATGCCTGCATTTATGAGCT
>JBJENT010000182.1:0-10192 GCA_051880335.1 Lachnospiraceae bacterium | reverse complement strand
TAGTTATTGATCAGCTTATCTTCACCATTCCAGCTGTACAGTTTTCTGATATCTTCACCAACGATCTCTGATGGATGTTCAGAAGCCAGTTTTCTCATAGCTTTGAAGTGAGCCTGACCACCTGCAGAAGACATATCCAGTAAGAAGTCTTTTGCAAAAGTACCATCCTGGATGTCTTTCAGGATCTTCTTCATGGTCTTCTTGGTTTCTTCTGTAATGATCTTAGGACCTGTAATATAATCACCGTATTCTGCTGTATTGGAGATAGAATATCTCATTCCGGCAAAACCGGACTGATAAATCAGGTCAACGATCAGTTTCATTTCATGAATACATTCAAAATATGCATTTCTTGGGTCATAACCGGCTTCTACCAATGTTTCAAAACCAGCCTGCATTAAAGCACAAACACCACCGCAAAGAACAGCCTGTTCACCGAAAAGGTCTGTTTCTGTTTCTGTTCTGAATGTAGTTTCCAGAACGCCGGCTCTTGCGCCACCGATTGCCAGTGCATAAGCAAGTGCAAGATCCTGTGCTTTACCGGTTGCATCCTGATGAACAGCGATCAGACAAGGAACACCTTTTCCAGCCTGATATTCGCTTCTTACTGTATGACCAGGTCCTTTTGGAGCGATCATAGTAACGTCAACATCCTTTGGTGGAACGATCTGACCGAAATGAATATTGAAACCATGTGCGAACATCAGCATATTTCCTGCTTCCAGGTTTGGTTCAATATCTTTTTTGTACATAGCTGCCTGTAATTCATCATTGATCAGAATCATGATGATATCAGCTCTCTTTGCAGCTTCTGCAGCTGTATAAACTTCAAACCCCTGTGCTTCTGCTTTTGCCCAGGATTTGGAACCTTCATATAAACCAATAATAACATGGCATCCGGATTCCTTTGCATTTAAAGCATGTGCATGTCCCTGGCTGCCATAGCCGATCACTGCGATTGTTTTTCCTTCCAACAGGGAAAGATTACAATCTTCCTGGTAAAAAATATTTGCCATTTTCTTTTCCTCCATCTATTTCCTCTATAATATATAACAAAAGGACGAATCCTTTATGTCCGAACATATGTAGAATCCAATGATTCTTTCAAACACCAGATTGCTGTCTTATTTCAAGCAGCTGTCTTACTCCGGATAGCAATCTTACTCCAGATAGGTAACGTTCTCGATACCACGTCCCAGTCCGGCAATACCGGTTCTGGCAAGTTCCAGAATCTCATATCCATCCAGAAGCTTGATAAACGCATCAATCTTATCCTGATTACCGGTAAGCTCTACGATCAGGCTTTCCTGTGCCACATCAATGATCTTTGCACGGAAGATATCTGCCACAGCGATAACGCCCTGACGTTCTGTGGAGCTGGCTCTTACTTTAATCAGTGCAAGCTCTCTGTATACACTTTCATCCGGTTTCAGTTCTTTGATATCTCTAACATCAACTAACTTCTCAACCTGCTTTTCAATCTGATCCAGGATTTCGTCATCCCCGCTTGCCACAATCGTAATACGAGTAAAACGTGGATCCGCAGTTACACCGGCGGTAATACTTTCAATATTATAACCTCTTCTGGAAAACAATCCGGAGATACGACTCAAAACACCGGATGTATTATCAACCAGAAGCTGAAAAACTTTTTTTTGCATATTTAACACTCCTTTGCCAACAGGCAGACTAAAAAATAATTCCCTCATTTGCTCATGCGTCAATTATTTTATCACATGTCATATTAATTTTCAACATCGAGACACTTCTGAAGAGCCAGTGTTCCCGTTCTTGCGATTTCCACAATACTAATGGATGACAGCATGTTGATAAACAGTTTAACCTTTTCCGGTTCATCACAAATCTGAATCATCAGATTGGTCTTTGACATATCAATGATATCTGCCTTCATGATGTCACAGATTTCCATGATATCACGACGGTTATTTTTATTATATTTTACTTTTACAAGCATCAGTTCCCGGCTGATACTCTGGCTTTCCGAAAAGGTTTTGACTTTAATGACATCCAGCTTCTTATTCAGCTGTTTTTCAATCTGTTCAATGGTTCTTACATCGCCGGAACTGACAATGGTCATGACAGAAACGGTTGGATCATCTGTCTCACCAACAGCAAGAGAATCAATATTGAAGCATCTTCTGGAAAAAAGACCGGCTACTTTGCAAAGAACACCGGAACGGTTCTCTACTAATACAGAATATATTCTTTTCATCATTCCACCTCATGTTATTTTACTAAATCCATTGGATCAATCAGACATTCCATTAACATGCTTTCATCTTTTTCCAGGAAAGCATCGATCTTGGATTCCACATCTGTCATATCTTTCACACGGATAAACGGTATATCATAAGCGGAAGAAAGTTTTTCCAAATCCGGACTGCCTGAAAGATCTACTACAGAATAGTTATCTTTATAGGTATAATGCTGATATTCACGAACCATGCCCAGATAATTATTCTTCAGAACTATGATCTTGACCGGAATATCATGCTGACGCATGGTTGCCAGTTCCATCATGGACATCTGGAATGAGCCATCCCCACATACTGCAATAACCTGTCTGTCAGGACATCCAATCTTGGCGCCCATAGCTGCCGGTATGGAATACCCCATGGTTCCCATACCGCCGGAAGTAAGGAAATTACCTTCCCGAACAATATGATTATCACAGGACCAGATCTGATTCTGTCCTACGTCTGCCACATAAATACCGTCTTTCTGCATTTTTTCAGAAAGCAGTTTAATAAACGCTGCCGGGTCCACATAATCCGGATTTGGTTTACGAACTCTTGCCAGAGTTTTTTTGTAACTATCCAGGGTAACGATCCAGGCTTCATGCTCACAGAAGATTTCCTGTTTCATAAAATCTTCAAAAATATGTTTTGCATCCCCTACGATCGGTATTTCTGCACCCACATTCTTTCCAATCTCGGCAGGGTCTACATCAATATGTACCAATACTTTATTGTTGGTGATCAGGTCCGGCTGGCTGACTGCTCTGTCTGCCACACGGGCACCGATCATGATAAGCAGATCGGATTCATTCATGGCCTTGTTGGCATAAGGTTTACCATTATTTCCAACCATACCATAGTACATAGGATGCTCTGTAGGCATGGCACCGATTCCCATCATGGTGGATACCACCGGGATACGGTATTTTTCCACAAAGGCTCTCAGTTCATTTTTCGCATCACTGAGTAAAATACCACCACCTACACAGATAATCGGTCTTTTGGCTCTTTCCAGTTCCTTAATAACCTTTTTCACCTGTACAATATGGCCTTTTACGGTTGGCTTATAGGTACGCATATTTACTTCATCAGGATATTTAAATTTGCTGATGACCGCATTTTGTATATCAATGGGGACATCAATCAGAACAGGTCCTTTTCGTCCTGTATTTGCAATATAAAATGCTTCTTTAAAAATCCGCGGTATATCGTTTACATTTTTTACCAGATAGCTGTATTTTACAAAAGATTCCACTGCTCCTGTAATATCAGCTTCCTGAAAAACATCACTGCCAAGCAGCTCAGAATTCACCTGACCGGTAATGCAGACAAGAGGAATACTGTCCGCAAAAGCAGTTGCAATACCGGTAATCACATTGGTTGCACCAGGTCCGGAAGTTACTGCACACACTCCAACCTTGCCGGTAACACGGGCCTGTCCGCTTGCCGCATGGGCTGCATTTTGTTCTGTACGAATAAGAATTGTTCGAATATCACTTTGTAATATACTGTTATAAAACGGGCAGATCGCAACGCCCGGATATCCATATACTGTGTTAACGCCTTCATTTTCAAGGCATTTTACCATTGCATCAGCACCTAACATCATCTTTCTCCTTATCCCTATCTATATGCATTATTTCACATTGAAATATCTTTTTAATATTATCATGAAACCTTTCTACTATCAAACAAATTATTGGGAAATTATTCATGTGTTTTATAATTCTGTTTCGAAACACAGCCAACAAATCCTTTTGAAAACTTGCAGAAAAAGATTAACTATGATACATTCATATATGTTACGAAATTCCTGATATTTCAAGGGGGATATATTTTGAAAAAGAATATTCTTGTAAGTATATTAGCAATTGCCATCAGCACATTTTCTCTTTGTGGATGTGGAAATAAAGCCACAGAGGAATTAGATGTATATAAAGCAAGCATGGAAACTTTCTTCGAAAACATTGCTTATCTGGATGCACAGATCAATGCTCTGGACGGACAAAGCGATTCTGATGTAGAACAGCTGCTGAATTATCTGGACACCTTAGACCAGCAGATGGTTCAAATGTCAGAGCTGGAAGTCCCGGAAGAATTTGCCAATGTGGATGAATTAGCTGATGAAGCCAGCCAGAACATGACCATGGCAGTCAGCTATTTCCATCAGGCCTATGAAGGTGAAACCTTTAATCAGAATTATGCAGATGCTGCTTTTGAATATTATAGTCGTGCCAATCTGAGAATCAATTATATTATCAAAATACTGCATGGAGAAGAAATTACAGATCCTAACGTGGTTTATACCATTGAAGATGACGATGCTCCGGAGGAGGAAGCACCGGCTGAGGAATAACTGGCAGAATAATTATAGCCTGAACAAACCTGTTAATAAGTTTTTACCTATATTAAAAGAGTCCTGTGTTAATACAGGGCTCTTTTTTGTCTATTACGTGTCTATTACCGTCAAAAAAACAGGGTTTTCGTCAACAACTCATGCCAACGAAAACCCTTAATTTTACCGTATAACTTAGAATTTACCAGCGTCTGCTGCTTCCTGGATGGAAACTGCTACTGCTACTGTAGCACCAACCATTGGGTTGTTACCCATACCGATCAGACCCATCATTTCAACGTGAGCAGGAACGGAAGAAGAACCAGCGAACTGTGCAGATGAATGCATACGACCTAAAGTATCTGTGAAACCATAGGAAGCAGGACCTGCAGCCATGTTATCTGGGTGAAGTGTACGGCCTGTACCACCACCGGAAGCTACGGAGAAGTATTTCTTACCAGCTTCGATTCTTTCTTTCTTATATGTACCTGCTACCGGATGCTGGAATCTGGTTGGGTTTGTAGAGTTACCTGTGATAGATACGTCTACATTTTCTTTCCACATGATTGCTACACCTTCCGGAACGGAGTTTGCACCATAGCAGTTAACTTTTGCACGAAGTCCTTCAGAATAAGCTGTTCTGGAAACTTCTTTTACTTCATTTGTATATGGATCATATTCTGTTTCAACAAAAGTAAATCCATTGATACGGGAAATGATCTTAGCAGCGTCTTTTCCTAAACCATTTAAGATAACACGTAAAGGTTTCTGACGTACTTTGTTAGCTTTTTCAGCGATACCGATAGCACCTTCAGCTGCTGCGAAAGATTCGTGACCAGCTAAGAATGCGAAACATTCTGTATCTTCTTCCAGAAGCATTTTACCAAGATTACCATGACCAAGACCTACTTTACGGGTATCAGCAACAGAACCTGGGATACAGAAAGCCTGAAGACCTTCACCGAGAGCTGCAGCAGCTTCAGAAGCTTTTCTACAGTTCTTCTTAATAGCGATAGCTGCACCTACTGTGTAAGCCCAGCATGCATTTTCAAAACAGATAGGCTGGATTTTTTTCACCTGATCATAAACATCAAGGCCAGCATCTTTTGTGATTTTTTCAGCTTCTTCGATAGAAGAAATGCCGTAACTATTTAAAACGGAATTGATTTTATCAATTCTTCTTTCATAAGATTCAAATAAAGCCATTTTTACATTCCTCCTATTCCTTATTCTTTTCTTGGGTCAATGATCTTAACAGCATCATCAACACGACCATACTGTCCGCTTGCTTTTTCCCATGCAGTATTCGGATCATCACCTTTTTTGATAAAGTCAGTCATCTTGCCAAGGCTAACGAATTTATAACCGATGATTTCATCGTTTGCATCCAAAGCGATACCTGTTACATAACCTTCAGCCATTTCAAGGTAACGAGGACCTTTTTTCAGTGTACCGTACATAGTACCAACCTGGGATCTTAAACCTTTACCAAGATCTTCCAGACCAGCGCCTACAGGCAGACCATTTTCAGAGAAAGCACTCTGGGAACGACCATAAACAATCTGTAAGAAAAGTTCTCTCATAGCTGTGTTGATAGCATCACAAACAAGGTCTGTATTTAATGCTTCCATAACAGTTAAACCTGGTAAAATTTCTGAAGCCATAGCTGCAGAGTGTGTCATACCGGAACAACCGATTGTTTCTACTAATGCTTCCTGAATGATACCTTCTTTAACATTTAATGTTAATTTGCAGGCACCCTGCTGAGGAGCACACCAGCCTACACCGTGTGTTAAACCGGAGATGTCTTCTACTTTTTTAGCCTGAACCCATTTAGCTTCTTCTGGGATTGGTGCAGCACCATGGTGAACACCCTGTGCTACTGTACACATTTCTTCAACTTCTTTTGAATAGATGATCATGTGAAAACTCCTTCCATATTTGAAATATATTTCTAACAAAAAGCATCTTCTTTTTGTTAAACTCATTCATTTCTTATTCTCGCACATTTCTGACAAAAAATCCAGTGTTTTTGTACGATGAAATATTATTATACCATAAAACAGCATTATGCTGTAAAAACATAATGCTGTGGAATGCAATCAGGATAAAAGCATTCGGTCATTATCCAGTTCGCCGCCGCTTACATCTTCAAATTTTTTCAGAAGATCGGATACATGAAGTGCTTTCTTCTCTTCTCCTGCTACATCATAAATGATCCTGCCTTCATGCATCATAATCAGACGATTACCATGTGCAATGGCATCTTTCATATTATGGGTAACCATCATGGCAGTCAGGTTATTTTCTTCAATAATCTTATCCGATATCTCCAGAACCTTGGCTGCTGTCTTAGGATCCAGTGCTGCGGTATGTTCATCCAGCAAAAGCAGATCCGGTTTCACAATGGAAGCCATCAGTAATGTAATCGCCTGACGCTGTCCACCGGAAAGCAGTCCTACTTTTGTAGTCAGACGTTCTTCCAATCCAAGTCCCAGACTGGAAAGCATTTCCTTATACCTTGCACGTTCTTCCTTGGTAACACCCCATTTTAAGGTTCTCTTCTGTCCTCTTCTTGAAGCAATCGCCATATTCTCTTCAATAGACATGGTTGCCGCTGTACCTGTCATAGGATCCTGGAAAACCCTTCCCAGAAATTTTGCTCTTTTATATTCCGGCAGACCTGTAATATCAGTCCCATTAATTTTAATGGTACCTGCATCCACATTCCAAACACCTGCAATAGCATTTAATGTGGTAGATTTTCCCGCACCATTTCCGCCGATAATGGTAACGAAATCGCCCGGATTCAGTTTTAAATTTACGCCATCTAAAGCAATTTTCTCATTAATTGTTCCAGGGTTAAAGGTTTTGTGAATGTTATCAAGTTCTAACATATAAGCCATTTATGCCACCTCCTTTTTCTTAGCAGATGCAGCACGTTTTGCTTTGATATATGGTAAAGATAAGAATACAGCAACAACAACTGCAGAGAAAAGTTTCAGGTCATCTGTTGGCATCTTAAGAGCAAGAACCACCTGCAGAACAATATAATAAATTACAGCACCGGCAGCTACTGCAAATAAAGTATAGGCAAAGGTAAACTTCCTTCCGGTACATAGTTTTCCAAACAACACTTCACCGATAATCACAGCTGCAAGTCCGATAACAATGGCACCACGCCCCATATTAATATCAGAGAATCCCTGATACTGTCCAAGTAAAGCTCCTGAAAGCGCCACCAGACCATTGGATAACATCAGTCCAAATACTTTAGCCGGATTGGTGTTAATTCCCTGTGCTCTTGCCATGTTTCCATTGGCACCGGTTGCACGAAGAGAACATCCGATTTCTGTCCCAAAGAACCAATAAATGATACCCACAATCACAACCATAAATACAATCAGTACCCAGATTGGATTGTTGATTGCAAGATTCCTTACATATCTGGCAGAAACTAACAGATTATATTTATCCACACTGATTGGCAGGTTTGATTTACTAAAGTTATCCGTTCCCCATCCCATAATATGAAGATTAATAGAATATAAAGCAAGCTGTGTTAAAATACCTGCCAAAATAGCCGGAATACCAAATCTTGTATGTAAAACACCTGTAATAAAACCAGCAATCATACCTGCTGCAAATGCAAACAGTAATGCAATCACCATTGGGACTCCATTTAATGTCAGAATGACACACACAGCACCGCCGGTACATAAGGAGCCATCTACTGTCAAGTCAGCGATATCAAGAATTTTGTAAGTAATATAAACGCCAATTGCCATAATGCCCCAAATCATACCTTGTGCAATCGCACCGGGCAATGCGTTCATAAAGGATGTAAAGAACTGCATAACTTTCCTCCATTGAATTAACTATCAATATACAGAAAAAGGGAGAAAGAAGGTACACCTTCCTTCTCCTCCAATTTTCCTATTTTAATCGAAAAACTATTCTGTTGCAATAGCTACATAATCTTCCGGAATTGTAATTCCTAATGCTTCTACGTTTGCAGCATTGTATTCTTTTGTAACCTGTGGGGCATATTCAACTTTCATAGTTGTGATATCAGCACCATTTGCAAGGATATCTGCAGCCATTTCACCGGTCTTATAACCAAGATCATAGTAGCTGATAGAAAGTGTTGCAACACCACAACCGGAGCAGATACCTTCTTCACCTACCACTGCAGGAATTTTAGCAGGAATCAGAATGTTTGCAATAGCTTCTGTATTAGCAGCTGCTGTATTATCGGTTGGAATATAGATAACATCTACAGATTCTGTTGCACTTGTAGTAACAGATGCAACATCATTGGTATCTGTAAAGCCAAACCATTCTACTTCATAGCCCATTGCCTTTAATTCTTCTTCCATTACGGTACACTGATATACAGAGTTTGCTTCAGCTGTACAGTAAAGAAGTCCAACTTTCTTAGCATCCGGGAATAATTCTTTTACCATAGCTGCCTGCTGATCCAGTGGAGCCAGATCGGATGTACCGGAAATATTATTTCCTACAGTACCTGTCCAGTCTTCGATTTCCAGTGCAGTAGCATAATCTGTTACAGAGGTACCCAGAATCGGGATATCAGCAGTTGCTGATGCTGCAGCCTGTAAAGGAGCGGTAGCGTTTGCTAAAATCAGATCTACCTGATCAGAAACAAATGTGTTTACGATAGTTGCACAGTTTGCAGATTCACCGGATGCATTCTGTTCATCAAAAGAAACTGCATCACCAAGAGCTTCTGTAAGAGCATCTTTGAAGCCTTGTGTAGCAGCATCTAATGCAGGATGCTGAACCAGCTGGCAGATACCGATCGTATAAGTCTGACCATCTGCTGCTTCTGCAACTTCTGCTTCTTCTGTTTCCTCTGCTGCTTCTTCTGTAATTCCATCTGTAGGAGCAGCCTCTTCTGTGCTTGCTGTCTCTGCCGTACTGCCACAACCTGCAAGCATAGAAATACTCATAGTAGCAATGAGTGCCATAGCAAGTAATTTTTTCATTGTTTTTCTCCTCTTCTATCTCAGAATTTGTTAATATGCACTTTGGAACAAAAGCAAAAACAATTCTTTGCCCATTCAACGCTTCAACGCGGCAAAGTGATACTAACAAATTTAACTATACAAAAAGAAATCCCATAAGTCAACAAAAAAATAATTCCTTTTTTCTTGATTTATGGGACGTAAATTCTTTCTATTATGCTTTTTTTGTAACAATTACATCATTTTTCTTATAAATACTGTTTTCAGGAATATGACCTCTTACACAGCTTGTGGGATAAATATTGGTATCTCTTCCGATCACACTGCCCGGATTCAGAACAGAGTTACATCCCACTTCCACACGGTCTCCAAGCATGGCACCGAATTTTTTCAGTCCGGTTTCTATGGAGCCATTCTTTGTTTTTACTACAACAAGTGTTTTATCACTTTTTACATTGGAAGTAATGGAGCCGGCACCCATATGTGCCTTATAGCCAAGTATGGAATCTCCCACATAATTGTAATGGGGCACCTGTACATTGTTAAACAAAACCACGTTTTTCAGCTCGGTAGAGTTTCCTACCACAGCATGCTTTCCAACAATTGCGTTG